>JBIKKS010000233.1:0-4373 GCA_044360235.1 Flavipsychrobacter sp.
GCGGTGCATTTGCGTCATATCGAGCGGCTGACGGGCTATGAGCAGTGGGCCTACGCCCTTGCCTAGCGCACTGCCACTGTGCAGGAGCGCATACTGATCTACGACGCGGAGAAAGGTATTGTAGCTGAGTTTGGTGATATCGAGCTTGCCTTCTTTTGCCCATTGATTGAGGGTTTCGACATCTTCTAGGGCGTAAGAAAATGTGATGCCGTGGGTATCTATCTTGCCATTGACCATGGCATCGAAGATAAAAGTATCGTTGGGGCAGGGACTGAAGCCAAGCGTGAGGTGCATAATGGATGTAAGATAATGCTGCAAAGGTAGGAACTGAAGGTGTCAGATAGCTGCAACGAAGGCTATGAGCCAATTGTTAAGATTGATGATGGCATCTTTCATTTTCCAGAGGCTTTTGTCGCGGGGGGTGACGTAGTTGGATATGCTGCGGACCTGAGCGAACGGGACTGCCAACTGTAAACAAACATAATGTAGGGCTGCGCCCTCCATACTCTCTACAGTGCAGGCATAACGGCTACGAGTGGCAATGGTTTTGTGGGAGCCAGAAACGGTATTGACTGTGATGCCCGTGGCTGTGGGTAGGGTGATGGACTGGTGAATGGGTAGTATGGGTGTGTGGAGTGCTCCGTGGTGGTATGGGGTTTCGTGAGGAGAGAGCAGACCGAGATCGAAAATGTCGAGGTATTGGTCGTGGTCTTCTGCGCCGAGGTCGCCAAAGCGGTCGGAGGTGACGAAGAGGAGGCTACCTAGCGGAATAGCGGTATCGAAACTGCCCCCTACGCCTACCTGCAAGACGAGGTCGTAGGTGTGGGTGAGTAAATGACGTGTGAGTGCAAATGTAGTGGCGGTAATGCCTACACCGGTGATGAGCACCTCTATAGCGGGATTGTGGTTTTGGGCTATAAATGGTGCTATTTCGGGGGGTGTGGCGGCTACTATCAGGATTTTCATAGTGCAATGATAGGGAGGATATATGAAAAAATAAGCCAGAAGGAAAGTAGCCGTGCGGGAGGTGTGGGTTGAAGATGAGTAAGAGGGGAAATTGCGGGGTGGTAACTTTTTACTAATTTTAGCGCTATGGGTAGTTCGCATGTAAGACCTTCGGAACAGCTGACAAAACAAGAGCGGGAGTATGAAAATACGATACGACCGCAGTCGATAGAGGATTTTGCGGGTCAGCCGAAACTGATAGAAAACCTGCGGATATTTATAAAGGCAGCTAACCTAAGAGGTGAGGCACTGGATCATATATTGTTTCACGGACCGCCGGGACTGGGTAAAACAACGCTATCGAGGATAGTAGCTAATGAACTGGGTGCCAATATAAAAGAGACTAGTGGACCAGTGATAGAAAAACCCGCCGACCTAGCAGGACTGCTGACTAGTCTGGAACCAAGAGATGTACTGTTTATAGACGAGATACACCGCCTGAGTACTGTGGTGGAGGAATACCTGTATGCGGCAATGGAGGACTTTAAGATAGATATAATGATAGACAGTGGCCCATCGGCTAGGTCTATACAGCTTACTATTAGTCCGTTTACGCTGGTGGGGGCTACTACCCGTAGCGGGCTGCTGACGGCACCGCTGTTGTCGAGGTTTGGGATAAAGTCGAGGCTGGATTATTATAATGCGGAGGTGCTGCAACGGATACTACTGCGGGCATCGGGCGTGCTACAAGTGAAACTAACATCTGATGCGGCACTGGAAATAGCTGGCAGAAGCAGGGGTACACCTCGTATAGCCAATGGGCTGCTTCGGAGGATGCGCGACTTTGCACAGGTGCTGGGCAATGGTGTGATAGACCGAGCTATAGTGGAACACGGGCTGAAAGCACTGAATGTGGATGAAAGCGGGCTAGACGATATGGACAATAAGATATTGACCACGCTGATAGATAAGTTTAAGGGCGGCCCTACGGGTATCAATAACATAGCCACTGCTGTGGGTGAAGAGTCAGGTACTATAGAAGAGGTATATGAGCCGTTTCTGATACAGGAGGGCTATATAATGCGTACGCCACGAGGCAGAGAAGCCACAGAAAAAGCGTACAAACATCTGGGTAGAAAAAAAGGACCAGAGGCAGGTACGCTGTTTTGAGTGGAGTAACTTAAGAAATTAGTTGACAACTATGGTATATAAAGTGTTCATCATAGCTATATCTCCTTTGCTGTCGGTGAGTACTACTTTGAATTTTATGATTTTGCCAGATGTGCTGCTCAGCACTGTACCACGTACTATACCAGCTGCTTCTTCTACTTGCAGACCAGCATTGGTGAGGTCGGCACTGCCTGCATAGGTTTCATCGAGGTGCCATTTGTAAGGAGGCTCGCCACCCAATGCGAATAGAGACGCGCCATAGGCTTTGCCAGCATCAGCGTTTTTGAGGCTGAAAGAACCCGTTAGCTGCTGCAAAACAGCTTTGGGGCTAAATGGGTCGCCAGTTACGATCAGATCGATGTACTCGGACTTAGAGCAACTGCCATCGCTCACTTTTACTTTGAATTTACGTATGCCCACTGAAAGTCCATTAGGTGTTGTGCCTGTGCGACTTATAACCCCTGTAAGGGGCCAAAAGGTATAGCCAGAAGGGGGTGGGGGGCTGGATTCTAGAGACCAAGTGTAGTTGCGCAAAGGAGTGCCACCATCTGCCAATATAGTTTGAGGGTTGATGTTAGTGTAGTTGTTGTCGTCAATATCAATATTGGCAGAAATGCTCTGATTTTGCCCAGTAAGGCTTTTTAGGATTCTTAAGGTGCAAGAAGTGGTTTCTTCTTTTTTGCAAGACTGCAATGATAGCACACCCATAATACCGAATAACAATAACGACTGTTTCATAAGCTGATTTTACTAATTATCTATTGGGTGCAAACGTAAGACAGTGATAATGTGTAAAAAGTGATTGTGAATGGATAACAATGTGATATATATCAGTGTAACAAATGTTCCCAACAAAGGAAAATGAGGGAGGTACCTTTGAGCAAAATGGGTACTATGAAATCAATAAACAGGATTAAATGGTTTTTTGCTGCAATGGTTGTGTTTGCCTCTGTAACAGGGTATTCACAGACTAGTTCGTTTGGGGTATATATGGAGCCGGTAAGCATCAGCGGATTGCCGGGCATTCATTCTTTTGCTCATGGTGAGCATAATGGCAAATGGCTGATAGTAGGTGGCAGGAAGGATGGACTACATAGGAGACAACCGACTTCGGCATTTGATGTGGCTGGGAACAACACTAGTTTGGTAGTAATAGACCCGATTGCAGGCCAGTATTGGAGCGCACCATTAGCCACACTGCCTGTGGCACTGCAAGAACAACTGAGCTCCACTAATATGCAATATTATCAGACAGATACTATACTATATTGTACAGGAGGCTATGGCTATAGTGCTACTGCCGCTAACCACATAACCCACGAAAATATAGTGGCTATAAACGTGGCAGGTGTAATAAACGCAGTGATAAATGGGTTGCCAGTGGCATCGTACTTTAGGTATCAGGCAGATACTATGTTTGCGGTGACCGGTGGACACCTGAAAAAGATATATGACACCTACTACTTGGTAGGAGGCAATAAATTTACGGGCAGGTACAACCCTATGGGTGGGGCTAGTTATACACAGGCATACACCAATCAGATACGGAAGTTTAAGATAAGCGATGATGGTAGCGTGCTGAATGTAACGCACTTACCTAGCTATACGGATGCTACTAACCTACACAGAAGGGACTATAATGCAGTGCCTCAAATAATGCCTGATGGCAAGGAAGGAATTACTGCATTTTCGGGAGTGTTTAAGCCTACGGCTGATATACCATTTCTGGATTGTGTAAACGTGGATAGTGCTGGGTATGCGGTAAATAGTACTTTTTCGCAGTATTATAATCACTACCACTGTGCCAATATACCTGTGTATAGTGCCACTGCAAACGAGATGCATACGGTATTCTTTGGGGGAATAGCACAATACTATGATAGTGCTGGGGTACTAACGATGGATAATAATGTGCCCTTTGTAAAAACCATAGCCAGAGTGACCAGAGATAATGCAGGAACGATGACTGAATATAAATTGCCGGTAGATATGCCAGGATTGCTGGGGGCAGGAGCAGAATTTATGATGGCAGCGGGTGTGCCGGAGTATGCTAATCATGTAATAAAATATGATGCGCTAACTAGCGATACCACACTGGCAGGGTATATATATGGTGGTATAAAAAGCACTGGAGCAAATATATTCTTCACCAACACAGGTACACAGAGCAGTGCATATGACCAGTTGCTGAAAGTGTATATAGTAAAGGGCAGCAGTGTGGGCGTAGATAAGATGAACCAGCAAAGTGTGAGCACACT
>JBIKKS010000122.1:0-6231 GCA_044360235.1 Flavipsychrobacter sp.
ACGGGAATATACATACCAACTTCTACTTGCAGAAGGCAGGAGAGGTGATGCTAAGTGTGAGCAGTGGTGATGGCAAACTAATAGAATACAAAAAGCTGGGTAATATGAGGGTAGGAGAAAACCAGATTACTTACAAGCTGCCAGACAGTGCCCCAAAAGGGACCTACATAGTAACAATAACTACTGCGGAAGGGATAAGCACCCAGAAGGTCGTGCTAAGCAGGTAGTTGTAGCAATTTGCATAAAACTAAAATTAATATACTGCAAGGGTATGGTATAAAGCTATACGCTCATTAAAGATGAGGACTAAAAAAAGTGTACCTTTGCAGCCATTTTTATTATATGGCGGTTCCTGTACAGATTGTAGAAGACGTAGTGATAAAGTTTGCCGGAGATAGCGGCGATGGTATGCAGCTAACTGGTAGCCAGTTTACCAACAATAGTGCCCTGATAGGTAATGACCTATCTACATTTCCCGATTTTCCGGCAGAGATACGAGCACCTCAGGGCACTGTGCCGGGGGTGAGCGGCTTTCAGTTGCATTTTTCGAGCAACAAAATATACACCCCGGGCGATAACTGCGATGTGCTGGTGGCAATGAATGCTGCTGCACTAAAGGTGAACCTGAAGACGCTGAAGCCGGGTGGCATAATAATAGTAGATACTGCGGGTTTTGACAACAAGAACCTGCGTCTGGCTAATTATGCCGATGGTGTGAATCCGATAGAGGATGAATCGCTAGGTGGATATGATGTACACAAAATGGACATCACGAAGCTGACCCGCGAGGCTCTGAAGGAGATACAAATGGGTGTAAAGGAGAAAGACCGTGCCAAAAACATGTTTGTGCTGGGCTTTTTGTACTGGTTGTATAACCGAGACCTGACGAGTACTTTTTCTTTTTTGCATGACAAGTTTGGTAAGAGAGCAGAGATACTGGAGAGCAATGTGAAAGCACTGCAAGCAGGCTATAACTACGGCGATACGGTAGAGGCATTTGCATCGAGGTATCAGGTAGAAAAAGCTAAACTGCCAGCAGGTGTGTATCGAAGCATAACTGGTAATATAGCACTGACCTATGGGTTGATAGCAGCATCTGAAAAGAGTTCTTTGCCGTTGTTTTTGGGATCTTACCCTATTACACCAGCATCGGATATACTGCATGAATTGTCTCGTCATAAAAATTTCGGGATACGTACATTTCAGGCAGAAGATGAAATAGCTGCAATAGGTGCCGCAATAGGTGCTGCTTATGGTGGCAGCTTGGGTATAACCACAACATCGGGCCCAGGTATGGCACTGAAAACTGAAGCTATGGGTCTGGCTGTAATGCTGGAGATGCCACTGCTGATAGTGAATATACAAAGGGGTGGACCATCGACCGGATTGCCCACAAAAACCGAACAGAGCGACCTGCTGCAGGCATACTATGGCAGAAATGGTGAGTGCCCTATGCCAGTAATATCGGCATCGACACCCAGCGACTGTTTTGGGGCAGCGTATGAGGCTGTGCGCATAGCCATTCAGCATATGACCCCAGTAATACTACTGAGCGATGGCTACATAGCCAATGGTGCTGAGCCCTGGATTTTTCCGCAGAGTGCTGACCTAGAGCCTATAACGGTACACTTCAAAAAAGAGCTGGGAGCAAACGAAACACAATACCTACCCTACCAGCGCGATGAAAAACTGGTGCGCCCATGGGCTGTACCGGGTACGCCAGGACTAGAACACCGAATAGGTGGGCTGGAAAAAGAAGATATTACCGGTAACATATCTTACGACGCTGAAAACCACCAGCATATGGTGAAAATACGTGAGGCTAAGGTGGATAAAATAGCAGACTATATACCGCTGCAAACACTGGATAGTGGCCCTGAGCAGGGCGATGTGCTGGTGCTGGGTTGGGGGTCTACGTATGGCTCTATAAAAAGTGCTGTATTGGAGCTACAATCTCACGGTGTGAGTGTGGCACATGCTCACCTACGTCACCTGCGTCCATTCCCCAGAAACCTAGGTGAAATGCTGGGCAATTATAAACACATACTGATACCCGAAATAAACAACGGACAACTGATAAAAATAATCAGAGATAAGTATCTGGTGGATGCTGTAGCCTACAATAAAATAAAGGGTGTGCCTATAACCCGCACCGAACTGGTAACAGCTATAAGTGAGCTGGTGGGCAAATAAACAAACAGCATAAAGAGGCAAACAATAAGTGTACTGCCTGTATCTGCAACAACTTTACGAGGGGTTGCAGGTACAGGCAGTTTTGTTTTTTGCAGGTAGGTGTACTTATAAATCTGAAAAGAAAAATGGAAGAAAAATTCGAGGAGCTGGCAGAGGGGTATATCACCAATAAAGTAGGGATTTCGCTTTCGTTTTTAACAGAAAAACTATCTGTGGCACTAGCTGCCAATTTGCATTTGCTTAACAAAGATGGCGATATGATGATGGCGGGCATCAGCAATATGGCACATGGCACTGACACCACCAAGATAAGAAGTGACAAAACCATGTGGCTGGAAGCAGATACTAAAAATGAGGCTGAAATGGAGTTTTTGGAGATAATAAGGTTGTTTACCCTGTATCTGAACAAGACCTGCTATACGGGGCTGAATGCTTTTGAGTTTCACTATGCGCTTTATGAAGAGGGGTCGTTTTATGGCAGGCACAAAGACCAGTTTAGAAATGACAGTAACCGTAAGTTTTCGATGATCAGTTATCTGAATGCAAACTGGCTGCAAGCCGAGGGCGGGCAACTAATACTGCACCATGATGACAAGGCTGCCCAAAAGGTACTACCAGAGGGCGGAAAAACTGTATTTTTCAAAAGTGACGAACTAGAGCATGAAGTAGCGGTGGCTACCAGAGATAGAATGAGTGTGACTGGATGGCTGAAACGAGTGTAGCGTGTGTATGGGAATTTGATAGTTTATATCGTGCAATTGATGATAACCCAAACCATTATGTGACCTTATTTATAATACTTCAGCCTGAGGTCTGTACCATCAAACTCGGCATAACTATCGTATCTAATCCAATCGCCGAGATTGACATAGAGGCTGTTTTGCGGTAGCGGATACTCAATAGCTATGTGGCGGTGACCAAACACAAAATAATCGTAGTGATGGTGCTGGAGTGTAGATAGGCAAAACTGCACCAGCATTTCTTTGTCGGGGCCCAAGAATTCTTTTTCGGGCATATCGGCGTGTTTTGGGCCCAGCCTGCTGAACCATCCTGCCAGTCCTACACCAGTATCTGGGTGAACTCTCCTATAAAGCCACTGTGATAATGGGCTACGGAGTACTGTCTTGAGTATTTTATAACCAGTATCGCCGGGCCCTAACCCATCGCCATGCGCTATAAAAAACTTTTTACCGTTTATCTCTCTTTCTATGTGGGTATGGTGTACGGGTATGTCCAGCTCGTGCTGAAAGTAATCGAGCATCCATAAGTCGTGGTTGCCGGTGAAGACCTCTATGTGCAATCCTGCATCTCTGAGCTGAGCCAGCTTGCCCATGAAGCGAGTGTAGCCACGAGGTATGACATTTTTATACTCAAACCAAGTATCAAACAAATCACCTACAAGATATAACTGGGCTGCATGAGGCGCTATTTCATCGAGCCAGCGGCATAATCGTTTTTCGCGCGCCACACTGGTAGCGTGGTCGGGGATACCCAAATGGAAGTCTGAAGCGAAGTATACTTTTTTGCCTGTGGGTAACTGCATGCGCTGAATTGATGAGTGCAAATTTAGCAGAAATACCCAACAACCGATTACCGGCTGGGAGAATGATGTAAATCTATGTAAACGTGTGACTGTTGTAACTAATGCACCTAAAGGTGTAACAATGCAGCAGACGGGTGCAGGTACCTTTGTGATGGTGGAAAATTCTCCACTAATAAATTAATTTTTATGTCAAACATAAAAGTGCCCAATGAACCAGTAAAAAAAGAAGAAGTAAAAACACCAACCGCTCAAACTACAAAACTAGTAGAGCATCACAGACAGGCCGAAATTCATCATACAAATGCTGCAAAGTATAATGGTGAAGTAGTGAAACACCACACAGAAGGCAACACTGAAAAAGCTGCAGAAAGTGCGAAGAAGGCTAAAGAACATCATGAACTTGCATACAAGCACCAGCAAGAGATAGATAAAACTCATGCTAATAAGTCGCTATAATATACCCTGCAACAGCAGCTGTGCAATGATTATAAAAACAAGCACAAAAACCAATAAACAAAAATCAAACATAAAAACCATGAAAAAATCAACAATAATCATTGCAATAGCTCTGATGGGTATTTCGGTAACCTTTGCATCTTGCAAGAAGAATTATGTATGTAGTTGCAACACCGTAGTAGGCGCAGGGTCGGTAGAGGTAAAACATGATATAGACAATGCCAACCGTTATGATGCACAAAAGTCGTGCAACAACTACGAAGATCAAGCCAATAGCTCGCTGCCTGGTAGCACTACTTGCCACCTGTAGGACTGCATTAATACTCTTGTACATTGCGGGGATAACCTAGCAAAGATTAAGCAAGAGGACATTAAGTCTCCCGATCGAAATATCGGGGGATTTTTTTTGCTTGGTAACAAAAAATGTGCTTGTTATCTGCGTGTGTTGCGAAGAGTAGCTTTTTCTACTCGCATACCTATATGCATAATTTCTGGCAGCGGATTGAGGCGCATGTTTTGTTCCATGCCTACCTGATAGGTGCCAGGGCGACTGAGGTCGATAGAGTCGCCGAGGGAAACTGGCATACGCTGCTCATATATAGCACCCACACCACGTCCCAGCCATTTACCTGTAGGCTCTGCCAAAGTGATGTTGATGCGGGCTTTGTGCGTAGCTGTGTCGCCCGGAGTTTTGATGTACAACCATAACCAGATATTGTTGTAAGGATAAGCCTGACTGTGGCGAATAATAAAGTAAGGCTGATACTGTGCTGTGCTGTCCGTGATATCGAAGGTGAAAACCGGTCTAAAATTGTAAGCCCATGCGTTTTGTGGCACCGCTTCTACCTTTTGGTAGTGTGGTACTGGCTGGCAAGCCACCCATGAGCAGGATAACAATACAAGAAAAAGGACAGAACGATGTAGGCGCATTTCAACTATTGAGGTGGGCAAAGATACAAAACGGCAATCAGGAAACAGAAGGAGGAAAAAAGGATATTTTGGGGTTGTATATATGGAGTACACTATAAAAAAACGCTCCTGCAATGTGCAGGAGCGTGTAAGTATGAGAAAGGAGAAAAACTAAATACCTACCATGAGTGGCATCAGCAACATCATGAGGTCTTCGTTTTCTTGTTTGTCTATAGATCTGAATATACCAGCACGAGAAGGTGTGCTGAGCTCCAGTACTACTTCTTCGCCATCGAGGTTGTTAACAATCTCAACCATCAGTTTTGCGTTGAAAGCAATTTTCATGTCTTCGCCGCTATACTGACAAGAAAGTGTTTCCTTGCCCTCGTAAGAGAAGTCGATATCCTGAGCGCTGATATTGATGCTATTGCCATTGATATCGAGCAAAACCTGATTGGTGGTTTTGTTGGCAAATATATTTACGCGGCGCAGTGCGCTGGCAAAGTCTGAGCGATTGATAACTAGGCGATATGGGTTGTCAGCAGGTATTACTGCTCTGTAATCGGGGAAGCGAGCATCGATAAGGCGACAGCTGAGGCTGAGGTGAGCGCCGGTGACGAATAAGTGGCTGCTATTGAATGCAAGGCGCAGCTCAGAGTCATCGGTGGGGAGTGTGCCACGCAGTTGTTGTAGTGGTTTTTTGGGTACTACTATACCTGCTTGCATAGGGCAGTTTACATCATTGCGACGCAACTGTACCAGCCTGTGCGCATCAGTAGAAACAAAACCAATGCCATCATGCGTCATTTCGAAGTACACACCTGTCATGGCAGGGCGCAGCGTATCTGTACTTACAGCAAACAAAGTACGGTTGATAGACTCAATGAGCGCAATAGAAGTCATAGAGAACTCAGATGTTTCGCCAGGAGATGGCTCCTTTGGGAAGTCATCAGCCTTTTCGCCTACTATCTTATACTTACCAGAGTTGCCCGACATATCTATAGACAAGTCAGAAACATTTACTATAAAAGTAACGGGCTGCTCAGGCAGGTTTTTGAGGTATTCGAGTATTATTTTGGAAGGTATACAGATTCTTCCTTCACCTTCAGCATCGTTTACGGTTACCTGTA
>JBIKKS010000027.1:0-10639 GCA_044360235.1 Flavipsychrobacter sp.
TACTCCCGCCATGCACAAGAGCAAGGAGGATGTAGCAAAACTATTTCACGAAAAGCTAGGCACAGAGCCACACCTCAGCCCGTCTGAGATCACTATGATAGCCCGCCACAAGCTGCGGGCCAAGTATGTATCGGCACAGGTGGGTGTTACAGGCGGCAACTTTCTGCTGGCAGATATAGGCGGTGTTTGTGTTACCGAAAACGAAGGTAATGGCAGATTGTCTACTTCCTTTCCTGATGTGCACATAGCCATAGTGGGCATAGAAAAACTCATACCCTCTGTCAATGATTTGCACCTGTTTTGGCCATTGCTGGCTACGTTTGGTACAGGGCAGCAGGTAACGGTGTACAACAGCATTTTTACAGGCCCTCGCCAACCCGGCGAAACAGACGGCCCCAGAGAAATGTATGTAATACTGCTAGATAATGGTCGCACCAACCTCATGCGCAAAGAGGTAAGAGAAAGTTTGTATTGTATTCGTTGTGGCTCTTGCCTCAATGCTTGCCCTGTATACAAAAACATAGGTGGTCATGCCTATGGTGCTACTTACAGCGGCCCTATAGGTGCGGTGATAACACCCCACCTGCTGGGCATGGAGCAGTACAAGCACCTTAGTTATGCATCTAGCCTCTGTGGCAACTGCACAGAGGTATGCCCCGTGAAGATAAACATACACGAGATGCTGCTGGAAAACCGCAAAATAGCGGTTGAAGAAAACCTGAACGGATTTGGAGAGCATGCTGCATGGGCAGGCTGGGAAAAAACCATGCTGAGCAGGGGAATGCTCAACATAATAGGTCCGGCCACTAAGGGCAAGGCTGTCAATTACCTGTTTAAAGACAGTTGGGTAAAACACCGATCGCAACTAGTGTTTGCCGAACAGTCGTTTAATAAAATGTGGAAAGAAAAAAAATCATAAACCGCCAGTAGGTATGAATAGAATAGTTGTTTATAGCCCCTTTACCAGTACTCGCCTGCGCTATGTAGCCGAGTGGCTGTTTAAAGAAAGGCTACACCTCAACTATACCCTTGTGCATACCCTGGCAGAGGCTCAGGCAGCTACACACGTAGTAGCTTATGGCATACCCATGCCCGATGCTATTAGTATACCAGCTTCAGGCCTGCTTAGTGCTACCGACATCACTGCACAGCAGCCTGCCATCGGCAAGTGGCAGAGTATACCCACCCTCTATGCCGATGATGCCGATGGCTACACGCTACCGTTCGATTTGTTTTCGGCTATCTTTTTCTTGCTTACCCGTTATGAAGAGTACGAGGTGTATGTGCCAGATAAACATGGTCGTTATCCTGCTGTCAACAGTATTTTGTATCAGCAAGGGTGGCTGCAGCGTCCCATTGTGGATGAGTGGATACACGCTTTGCGCATAGCCCTGCAAGACCACTACAACACCACACTACCAGCAAGTACATTTGTTTTTTTGCCCACCTACGATATAGATATGGCATATGCCCACCTGCACAAGGGCGCAAGGCGCATAGTGGGCGCAATGTTCAGAGCACTGATACGTGCCGATCTGCGGCAGATAAGCCTACGGGCAAAAGTGTTGCAAAAAAAAGAAAAAGACCCTTACGATTCCTTCAGGTGGCTGCGACAGCTACACAAACAGTATGGTTTGGCGCCGCTCTACTTTGTGCTATCCACAAGGCGCACTACGGCTTTCGACAAAAATATTCATCCTCAGCACCCGGCTATGGTTAGGGTAATAAAAAACCTTGTTAAAGACGGCAATATAGGCATTCACCCATCTTACTATGCACACAAAGGCGACACCTTACGCCAAGAGAAAATGATACTCGAGCAGGTATCTGGTAAGCGCACCTCAATATCTAGGCAGCATTACATAAGGGCTATAATACCCGAAACCTACCATCAGCTCATGCACAACCACATCACCCAAGATTACTCAATGGGTTATGGTACTCATCTTGGCTTCAGAGCGGGCACGGGAAGCTCTTTTTTGTGGTACGATCTAGAGCATGATGTGGCCACTCAGTTGCGTATTTTTCCGTTTTGCTTTATGGATACTACCGCCCACTACGAGGTCAAGCTCACAGCTACAGAGGCCATGGAGCGGCTACAGGCAATGACCAGAATATTGCAGCGCACAGGCAGCACTTTGATCACCGTATATCACAACTTTTCGCTAGGCACAGATGAAGGCTGGAAAGGGTGGCGCAATGCCTATGAGCAGTTTGTAGAAAGTGTAACCCACGACCGAATATCAACGACAGAAAACAAGGTATTGCTATAATAGATTATTGCTTTCCTGCGCACCTTTATAATAGCATCTTTTATCTATCATTCACTAGGTGCTGCACCCATTCAGTCGGCTCTTTGTAAGCCCATATAAAGTTGCCATTACTGGTTTTGGTTTGGTATCCGGCACTTTTCAGGAAAGCCAGCAGCGCATCATGGTTTTCTTTTTCACCACTACCTGCATGTGTTTCCAGAGCTATACAGTTTATTTTCGCATACAGCTCGGGTGTGGTATTGTATAGTATATTATACTCTGCTCCTTCACAGTCCATTTTCAGCAGGTCTATTTTTCTCAATTTATTTTCACGCATTATATCTTCTAGCGTTGTGCATTTCACCACCTCTTCATGTGTTCCTGTAGCATTGCTCAGCAAGCTTGCAGAAGTGGTGATGTCATCTTCGCTAAAGCGCAGTGTTATATCGCCGGGTAGGTTGCTTACAGCCATGTTATACAGTCTTAGCCCGTCATAGGGGGCTCTGTCTATATTTTGTTGCAGTAGCTGGTAGTTGCCCTTTATAGGCTCGTACGCATATATATGGGGTTTATTCAACTTCAGTATGGTACACAGCGAAAAGTAACCCACATTGGCACCTATATCCAGCACATTAGGGTTGTATGTATCCTCTAGTTGTGAGGGTAAATTTTTGAAATAAACCTCTTCAAAAAAACTTTCTTTAAACTCAGGCAATATCCTTCTGGGTGCCAGTACGGTCTGTCCGTTTTTCAGTTTAAAAAGGAAACTGTCCTTCTTTTTACCGCCTATTTTATAAATCAGATATTCAGCCCAGTTGTCTAGATTTTTCACCATATTCACTACACGCTTTACACCCATCAGTTTCAATATTTTTATGAAAGTACCTTTTTGTATGGATAATATATAACCTTCTGTATGCGATATTGCCAAGCAATTTTGGCAATGTATATCCTTGCAGTAGCAATAGCACATAAGAAGGTTGTAAATAATATTTGATAGCAGGGTATATACTTGTGAGGGTATTTTCTTTAGTTTAGCACCAATTTTATATTTCGTTCTTCATCATGCTAATACTGGGCAAGCACCAAAGGATATATGAAAAGTGTGGTTCATTTTTTTTGTGATGCATCCACCTATATTAAGTGGGTAAACCCTAATATTAGTAGTGTGGGTAGACATAAATAAATGTAATTTTGCATTCACAATTTGACAACATGTACTCAATTGGTATTTTAGAAAACGATAACGGCTTGCGCGAAACGTTGCAAGATTTTATATCCATCAATAAGCAACATACTATTGCTTTTTCGGAGGGCAGTTTCAAAGACCTTAAAGAAATTGCACACCAGTGCGGCAGACCTCATTATGTACTTTTAGATATTCATCTGGATGATACAATCGGGTTAAATATTATAGAAGAAATTAAATTTCTGTTCAAGGGAACAAACATAATAATCATAACAGGTGACTATGATGAAAGCCTGATACTAAAGGCCATACAAAATGGCGCCAGTGGGTATTTATACAAGCCATTCAGCACTACGCAGCTTTACGATGCCATAGCTAATATTGAGCGTACAGGTAGTTTTCTAGACCCCGAAACACTAACTAAACTAATGGCTCAGCTCAATATACATGATAATAGCAAGCAAGTATCGCCCGACAAAGAACTTACTTCTCGCGAAAAAAGAGTACTAGAGCTAGCTAAAAAAGGGTTTACCTACAAAGAAATGGCTACCGAAATGAGTGTTTCTTTTCATACCATCAACTTTCACCTTAAGAGCATTTATATAAAAATGGATGTAAAATCGAAGGCAGAGCTAATCAGTAGATTTCTAATTTAGTTTGCCTGATTCACACAACATAGCCAATGCAAAAAGCAGAAGTTTTAGTCATCAGTAATAATGCCGGTAAAAAATATATTTACTTTTCAGCGCTCACGCGGTTAGGGTATAGGTGCTATACAGCACAAGATATACAGGAAGCAGAGATGCATCTTAAACTATCTAACAAAATACACTTAGTACTATATTTTATTCCTGATGGGCCATTTATTCACAAAGTAAGCCTAAATGAATTATTAATTAAACACATTAAAAAAGCAAAACCACTTTTTTTAATTGGGAAACATCCCGAACAGCATTTTCAGGACTTGTTCAATTCTCCTGATTCATTGAAATATGGTGTACATTTTTTACCAGATACAGTAGGGATAGAAACTTTGATCAGACATATACAAATAATAAACACAAATTGAATGGAAAAATGCATACTAATTGTAGACGATGATCTGATTTCAAGAGTTATGTTAAGAAAAACAATGCAACAACTTGATTTCGAAGTTTTTGAGGCAGATAATGGAGAAATAGCGCTGGAGATTATTGAAAACAATGAAAAAATAGTTTTAGTATCATTAGATCTTAACATGCCTATAATGGATGGATATACTTTTTTGAGCGAGATTAATAAGTCGGACCTCAAAAGCAGGTTAAAAATATTTGTCACTTCTTGCTATAGCAGGAAAGATTTTTTGAAGACAACACTAGAAAATGATATAGATACTACAGCAGTCAAAAATTATTTCGAAAAACCATTTCTTATGGAAAGCTTTAGCGAAACTATGTTGTCTTATACTGCCTGATGCCATGGTTGTTATATTCTCTGAAGCTGCCCATTATTATTAAAAAATAAATTATGGCAGGCAATAGTATCGTGTTTGGTGTGGAGCAGATAGGCCGTTTATTCCCTTTTTACATACTAGTAAATAGGGACTTTATGGTGCGCTCTGCAGGAGATACTGTAAATAGGATGTTTGGTGTCCAATCAGGACAAAGTATCACCGAATACTTTACAATACAAACCCCCAATGTTGCAGACGCTCAGTTTGCTGATTTGGGAGGTATAAGCTACCAGTTGATTGCAGCAACTGCCAATCCGGGAGAGTTCCCAATGATTATTCAAGGCGAGTTGGAATATCTCGCTGCTACAGACGAATTACTGTTTTTGGGTGCTCCCAGTATAAGTGTCAAACAAGACAACACCCTGACTGGTGGACTTAGTGACAATAACGATAATTTGTTTGATATACCAACACAACCTGGTACTCACACCTCATTCAAGCACAATATACCCAATGTTGATATAGAAAATTATCATTCAGATAATATAAGAGGTGTAGTAATTACTGATGCCAGAGGGGCAATAGAGTGGGTGAGCAGAGATTTTGAAAGGTCTATCGGCTGCAAGCTGGAAGAGGTAATAGGGCTTCGGCCTAGAGATGTAATATACGGCAAACAGTCAACATATATTCCATCTAGCTATGTAGACGACATGGTAAAAAAGAAAAAGCCCTTCTCATTTGATAACATTGGCTATAATAAGTTCAACACATCGTTTTGGTTCAGAACAACTGTACAGCCAATACTTGGTCAGCAAAATGAAGTCAAAGGCAGGTACTATTTTTTTGAAGATGTAACCGAACTCAAAACCAATGAGCATGCCCTACGCGAAAGCCAAGAGTTGTGGAAGTTTGCGCTAGAGGGTGCAGGTGACGGTATATGGTCTTACGATATACCCAACCACCGGTTACAGGTGTCCTTTAAGTTTAAGGAACTACTGGGATATAATAATTGGGATACGTTTGATGTGGAAGAACTACAGAAAGTACTGCTCACTGACGACTACCTGCAACTAATGCAGCAAATAATTCCAAAACTTGATAATCAATCACCATCCTTTTCCTTAGAGCAAAGGATGACAACCCTAAAGCATAATGACAAGTACTTCAAAATAAGAGGGAAAGTACTCAACTGGACACCCGAAGGAGAACCAAACATATTGTTTGGCACTCTTACAGATATCAATGACGATAAGCTCAAGGACCTGGAGTTTAGAAAAATGGCTACCAGGCAAAGCACTATCCTCGAGAGTTTGAACTCCGCAGTACTACTGGAAAACGAGAATAGAGAAATAGTATTGGTCAATCAGCGTTTTTGCGATATGTTCTCAGTGCCTATATCCACAGAGCAAATGCTGGGATTGGATTGCTCTGGAATGGCCGAAAACAGCAAAGTACTGTTTGATAATCCCGAGGATTTTCTGAGTAGGGTTAATGAGCTTCTACAGAAGAAAATAATGGTAACTGGAGACCTACTATTCTTGCAAGATGGTCGCATACTGGAGCGCGACTATATACCTATTATTATTGATGGCCTTTATGCTGGTCATTTATGGAAATATAATGACGTAACCCAGCCTAAGAAACTGGAACAGCAGCTAAAAGATTCAGAGGCACGACTATCAGCACTTATCAATAACTTCAATGCTGCCGTTCTTTTCGAAGACATCAACCGCAATATCATTTTTGTAAACAAAGCGCTCTATCGTATCATAGAGGCTCCATCTCCTGATTTTTCTTTAGTAGGTGCCAATTCTGCTGATTCACTCGAGTATGTCAAGCACTTGTTCCGGTATCCAGAAGAAGAATTATCGAGAATTAATGAAATTGTTGCCAACCGAAGTCTTGTAGCGTCCAAACAAATAGAGATGGCGGACGGTAAAATTCTTAAGCAACAATTCATCCCTGTAGTTGTAGACAGCAAAGAATCTGGTTTTTTGTGGATTTATGAAGACGTAACAGAGTCGTTTAACCATGAGAAAAAAATCACAGAACAAAGAGAATACTTTCAACGTATTCTCAATGAGCTACCGGCAGATGTCATGATGTTTAATCTGCAGCAGAAGTTCGAATTTATCAATAAAAACGCTGTAAGAAATGACGAAATGAGAGAGTGGCTGATAGGCAAAGATATGTATGACTATTGTGCCCGTAAGGGAATAGATAATAGTCGTGCTGTGCAGCGCGATAGAATGTTCAGAGAGGTAGTAACTACCCATAAAGCACTAAGCAACATAGATAAACATACATTACCTGATGGCTCAGAGAAGTTTATGTTGCGTTTCTTATATCCGTTTCTCGATAATGATGGTAATCCAGAGTACGTGGTGGGGTTTGGTATGGACGTAACAGATCAAATATTTACTGAGAAAAAAATAGCCGAACAACGCGAATATTATCACGAAATACTCAATGAAGTACCCGCTGATATTGTAATCTTTTCATTAGATCATAGATATCAGTTTATAAACAAAAATGCAGTAAAAGATCCAGATATGAGGGCCTGGATGATTGGTAAAAACGACTATGAATATTGCGACTACAAAGGTTTGGACCACAAATTAGCTGACGAAAGAAGCCAAATATTTAAAAAGACACAAGAGTATAAACAACCATCAAGTATAATAGACCATATTTCCAAAGCCGATGGCACCTTTGCGCATATACTCAGAATAATGTATCCAAGCCTTGACGCAAACAATGAGGTAAAGTTTATAATAGGATATGGTATAGACATTACAGAGCAAATAGAAAATAAATACAAGGCCGAAATCCAAGAAGCAAGAGTGCTAAAATTGCTAAATCTTGTAAAAGATGGCATTTTTACCGGGCTGGCAGATGGTAGCATTAGTTTCTTTAATAACTCTTTTGCACGTATTCTAGAGTTAGATACAAACAGTACTGGGGTTAATTTTTTAAATTTATTGTCACAAACTGAGCAGCAGAAATTCGTCATAAGTGTAGAAAATCTCGATATTACTGGTTTGCCACAGTCGTGTATATTGCATACTACCACTATCAGCGGCAAAGATGTGTATCTCGATTTTACCATAGCATCATCTGTTTCTAATATCGGAGGACCATATGTAGGTAGAATATCAGACATTACCGAAGTTGTAAAGAAAGAAGAATATCTTACAAAGATAATAGCTAAAGAAAAAGAACTTAATAACTCTAAGTCACAATTCATCCGCATCACATCCCACGAGTTGCGTACTCCTTTGGCCATTATTCAAGCCAACACAGAAATATTGGAAATGTTTCTTTCTGGTAGTTTAGGGGTCAACAGTAAGTTGAAGCCTGAGGTCATGATGGGTAGAATTATGAAAGAGGTGCGATTAATGACAGAGATATTGAATGAACTGATGATGATAAGCCGAATAGAGGCTGGTAAAATGGAGTTCGCACCCGATAATGTAGACGTACTAACTTTTGTACAGGATATCAAAAATGACCTCTACAATCCGCATACGGATGGCAGGGTATTATCTGTTCATTGCGCTACCGAAAACGCTATTATAGCCAATATCGACAAAAAGTTAATGAGACACGCAATTGTCAATCTTATAAACAATGCATTTAAGTACTCTACAGGTAGAAATCCTCCTCAAATTAGTCTAAAAAAGATAGACAATATGCTTATATTTGAGGTAGAAGATTTTGGTATTGGCATCCCTGAGGAAGATCAGAAAAAACTATTCTCTTCTTTCTTCAGAGCATCAAATACCGGCGTTATCCATGGGTCAGGTTTAGGGCTGATGGTTGTAGATTACGTAGTAAAAAAACACAATGGAACCATCTCATTCTCAAGTATACAGAATGAAGGTTCTACTTTTAAAATTTCTTTGCAAGCAAACTGACAAATGAGTAAGATATTATTAATAGAAGATGAGGTTAATTTGCTTGAATCTCTAGTTATAATACTTGAGGCAAGTGGTTTGGAAACTATTTCTGCTTCTAATGGCAGACAAGGTCTCAACTTGTTGCGAAGCGAAGCTAATTCTATTGACCTAATATTGTGCGATATCAATTTACCCGATGTCAATGGTTATGATATCCTCAAAGAAGTCAAAGCCGATAATGTACTTTACAAGATTCCATTTATCTTTCTTACAGCCTATGCCGACGAAAAAGATATAAGAATAGGTATGAATATGGGTGCCGATGACTACATGACAAAACCTTTTTCTGCTAAAGAACTTATAAAAACCATCAACTCTAGAATTTCATTACAAGTCACAAAAACTAATCATACGCAGGAAGAACTTAACAAAAAGTGGCTAAGTATACTTAATGAGAGCTTTAAACAGGAGTTTTTTACTCCTATCAATGGTATTCTCAATGCCTCTATTCTATTGGGTAGTCCTGATGCTACTATTAGCACAGATATTCTATCTACCGCAGTTCAGGCAATATACTCTTCTAGCTTCAGAATGTACCGCAATGCAAGAAATATGGTGCTATTTTCGCTAATAAGCACAAATCAGCCCATAGATAGCATGGCTCTTAATTACGCTAAGTCTGCTATAAATATTCTTAACGAAGTAGTGACCTGGTTTCAAAATGGCTTAATACAAAACAAGCTCGATGTTATCGCCAATGGTTCTGATGTGCCATTACCCAACATCGATAATGAGTTACTGAGTGTACTCTTTACAGAGTTGATAGACAATGCACTGAAGTTCAATAGTTCAGCTTCGCAATTACCACTTGTAAGTCTTACCTCTACTAATGAAGGTTTTATTTTTACAGTCACTAACGCTATCACAAACAACATCTGTTTCAACCTCAATGATGTACAACCTTACACCAAGTTTCATAAAGATGAAACACGCATTGGTTTGGGTTTAGGGTTGTTTTTGTGTGTCAACATTGCTAGTAAGCTAGGTCTTTCGTTTACAATGCAATCAAATTCTGACTCAGTAACTTTTACCATCTCACAGTAATCATATTGCTACTTTAGTTTTGAAACACGCACTTATCGGTTTGTTTTAGCCATTCTTTTGGGCTCATGTCATTTCTATTTGTTTGCTACTGCTAATGATAGTAGTAAAATGTCTATTTAAGGTTTATAAATTTGCAACACCTAGTTAATTCTTGGTTAGTCATTGGTTAATTTCTCGATTATTTATAAAATCTTATTTTCTCTATGAACAGAGAAGAACAACTTATCGTTTATTACTCATTATTTCATGTGTCTATAAACACCACCTATGTCGCAACAGCAAAAATAATCTTCAAGACATCAAAAGCGTGCACCTCCAAAAACTACAAACCGGTACAACAATTATACAGAATTTACGATAGAGCTTTTATTTCTAATTACCCATCAAAAAGCGGCCAAAACTTTTTCAAATTGCACAACAAGGTTACCATTGCCTTCAATATTTTTATTGTCCTTTCTTTTGTCACTTATATAGTTATTTCTATGTTGTTCTTGTAAACATGGTATACTTTGTTTGTCAATTATATAGTCTATTAGCTATTGCGATATTCCTCCCCCTTGTTGAATAAGTAGATAACAAAATAGCCGTTCCCTTTGCAAGGAACGGCTATTTGTATTAATTCATACTTATGCAGCCAAGCTCCAAGTAATTATTTGATGGTTTCATTTACCAGACCTGCATCTATAGTGCGCGCCACCTTCGCGTATCGCTAATTTCAAACCTTTATCCCTCTATCTCAGTGACTTTTACTATCTCACAATAA
>JBIKKS010000383.1:0-2868 GCA_044360235.1 Flavipsychrobacter sp.
TCTAAACCACTCCCTCAGTTCTTCTTTATTCTTAAAAAATATAGGACTCATAGCAGCATTTCATTACTGCCTTAAAAGTAATTATTACTCCTCACTACCACTCTCGTCTTTGGGTTTTTCCTTACCCTCTTTTTTTCTGCCCGCCTTCTTCAGCGATGCATCTATAAGCCATTCTATCTGTCCGTTCACACTCCTGAACTCGTCCACAGCCCATCTTTCCAGGGCTTTGTACACGTCCTCGTCCAGTCTCAGTACAAATGTTTTTTTTGCTGCCAATGTTGCTCAAGTAGAAAGATTGAATAAATAAGATGAATGTGGCACCTTGCCACATTCATCCGTTGATTGTAGTTATTGATATATTGTGCCGGTATTCAGCACTGGCTGTGCCGCTTTTTCGCCACACAGCACCACCATCAGGTTACACACCATATTGGCTTTTTTCTCCTCGTCCAGATGCACTATTTCTTTTTTGCTCAGTTGCTCCAGCGCCAGCTCCACCATGCCCACAGCACCTTCCACTATTTTAAAGCGTGCAGCTACTATTGCCGATGCCTGTTGTCTTTGCAGCATAGCACCCGCTATTTCCTGTGCATATGCCAGGTGGCTTATACGTGCCTCGGTCACTATTATGCCCGCCGTCAGCAAGCGTTCATTCAGCTCATGTTCCAGCAGTTCCAGTATTTTCGCACCACCCTCACGCAGCGTTATGTCAGCGCCCTCATCTTCTATGCTGTCATATGCAAACCTCATTGTCAGTGTCCTCACCGCAGCCTCGCTTTGCATCCTCACAAATGCATTGTAGTCGGCCACCTCATACGCAGCTTTGTAGGTGTTCTGTATCTGCCACACTATCACAGCAGCTATCTCCACGGGGTTACCCATTTTGTCATTCACCTTTAGTGTAGGCGTAGCCATGTTCTGCACACGTTGCGTTATCCTTATGCTAGTGTACAGTGGATTCACAAAAAACAATCCATTGTCTTTTATCGTACCCACATACTTACCAAACAGGTTCAATATTCGTGCATGATTCGGCTGCACTATCATCAGTCCTTTCCAGATTACTATACACAGCACCACCAGCGCTATCCCGGGCAGTATCAGCAAGGCACCATCTTCTGAGCCAGAGTTCCCAAAACAAACCAGTGCCACCACCAGCATTACCAGCGACAATAACAAGGCCATGTAGCCATTCGTAGGTTTCAGTATTTTTTCCATATTCTAAGAATTGTTTGATATCAATTCGATATCAAAAGTACATCAATTTGCAAATCCACCAAAATTATTTTTTCACCACACCCTTTTTCACTTTTTTGCTCCCAGCCTCAGCACACCCATCAGCGGGCATTGTGTCACACTCTTGTACTGGCGGGGCAGTGAGCAGCTTAGACACAATTAGTTAGTAACAATTCACCATTAACCACTAATTTTAGCATACATACATCCCTCGCCATGAAAAAGCTCCTTTTCCTCCTACTTTTCTTGCCTTTTTGCTCACAGGCTCAGATCATTGTGACCGTTGCAGGCAATGGTGAAGAAGGTTATACAGGCAATGGCGGGCCAGCCACTAATGCCCGTTTGGATAACCCGCGAGGCATTATCTTAGACAACGATGGTAATTTATTAATTGCTACAAATAGCACTGTTCGTAAAGTTTCCCCACCCTACAATGGTATTATCACAACTATTGCTGGAGTCGGCATTAATGGATACAGTGGTGATGGTGGTTTCGCTATACATGCGCAGTTCAACGGTACCTACGATGTAGCGGTTGACAAAACAGGTAATGTTTACCTCTCCGATGCAGGCAACAATAGAATACGCAAAATAACCACCGATGGCATTATCCGTACCATCGCCGGCACCGGCACTGCTGGCTACAATGGTGATGGCATACCCGCTACTTCAGCACAGCTCAATGCGCCCTATTCGGTAACGGTCGATGATACCGGCAATGTGTACATTGGCGACTTGTATAATTTCAGGATACGCATAATTGATACCTTTGGCATTATACATACCCTCATAGGTACAGGCACGTCAGGATACAGCCCCGATGGCAGCCGTGCCGACACCTCTTCCCTCAGTTTTCCGATAAGCATACGACACCACAAAGACCATTTCCTGTACTTCACCGACACCTTCTGTATTCGCAGGCTTTCCCCATCTGGCATCATCAGCACAATAGCAGGCAATGGAGGTGGGGGGTACGATGGCGATGGAGGATTGGCTACTATGGCTCAATTAGGAGATGGTCTGATGGGTATTGCATTTGATACTACGGGGTGTATGTACATCACTGATTCCCGCAAATCACGTGTACGTAAAGTGAATCTGGAAGGCATAATCAACACCATAGCAGGGGGGGGCGTGCCCTCCCATATCGGCGATGGTGGCCACCCTTTATTAGCTAAATTATGGTTACCCACTGGTATTGCTGTAACAGCCAATGGCGATGTTTTCATTAGCGACAGAGGTAATGTTAGGATACGAATGATTTCAAATCATATAGTGGGAATCCCCGAAGTAATAAATAATTCAAACGATTTAATAATTTCCCCTAATCCCGCAAAAGAACAGTGTACAATACTCGTCAATGGTACTACCGCACAACAAGTAACTGTATTGATAACCGACGTAGCAGGCAGGGAAGTACACCGCTGCATGGGTGTCACCCGCCACCCCATCACCATTCCCACCTGCTGGCAACCAGGCATCTACACCATCTCTGCTACTACGGCTACTGAGCAGCAGACCACCACTATAGTTATACAGTAACCATTAATTTGCTTAAAACTGTTTTTGTACAGTATTCAGCAACTCAGTATAAAACACCACCACACACTTACCTACATTTATTCTATGAAA
>JBIKKS010000028.1:0-10588 GCA_044360235.1 Flavipsychrobacter sp.
AGACTATGCAACTACCTGTATAGTATAGAAGCGGGTATGATGTGTGGCTACTACAACAAGGACGGTAAGGAGGTGTGTAACTGGATAGCTACTGAAAATGACCTTGCTACATCGTACTACAGCTATATATCGCGACAAACATCTTATGAAACTATAGAATGCCTAGAGGCAGTGAGTGCAGAGGCGCTGAGCTATGAGCATATCAGTGCTATGTACACGCTGTACCCGGAAACGGAACGGGCGGGAAGGCTGCTGCTGGAAGACTACTATATGCGACTGGAAGAGCGGCTACTGGGGATACAGTTCAGAACAGCTAAGGAGCGATATGACAACCTGCTGCTGAAACGCCCAGAAATAGTGCAACGAACGCCTCTGGGCAAAGTAGCCAGCTACCTGGGTATGAAACAAGAAACCCTGAGCCGCATAAGGGCTGGAAAGTGAGTGAATGCGGAGATTAATGCTGTTATTCTCCGCATAATGTGCGGAGAATAACAGCAATTCTATCCATTAAAAACAGGAATACACATTATATGCTGGAGATGTGATGGAGGGGTGGGCTGTGAGCATGGTTTTTTGCGCCTGTAAAAAAGCTATGGTACAACTGTAGATTCCAAATGGAAAGACTAGTACCAAATGTGTTTAATACCTAAGCCAAATGGGGGCGACACAAAAACATTACAACACAAACAATAATAATTTAGTTCTTACGTTTAGCTATCTATGAAGAGACTAATAGCTATTGTTGCTTTGCTGTATTGTGCAGCCTTGCATGCACAACAAACCCGTGAAATAGGGGTGTTTGCTGAACAATCTTTTTTAGCAACAGATGTAGCTCATGCCGGGCGGATAGGCATACAGTACAAATACCAACCAGATACAAAAATAGCCTATCGCTTTTCAGCATCTGTTGCAAAATTGAGAATAAGTACCTCGGAAGACGCAAACTACAATGGTAAAGACACATTTTTCAATGTATTTAATTCGTGGGAAATTAATACAAGTTTGCCCATTGTAAGCGCAGGTATTCAATGGAATAAAAAACTATCCAAACGTGTTAGCTGGTATTATGGTGCAGATGTAAATGTCGGTTTCAAAACGAGCAAAAAAGATTCTCTTGCCTTCTTCGAGCTTGTCGTAGTTCGTTCAGGCAACAGGGATAGTTTGTTCTATTCTTCATCACAAAGAAGCGAAAAACAAGCCAATATATTTTACTCAGGTCTGCAACCCTTTACAGGCATTTCTGCTAAGTGGAACAGGATAAATACGGGAATGGAAATTTCAGGTCTTTTTGTTGGCAGCATAGTTGCTAGTATTGATGAACAAAAGAAGTCGTTCAAATCGGGTGGCTATAATCTGCGGGTGTTCGTCAGTTATTCCATTGACAAAATGAGTAAAAAACCAGTAACTGCTGTGCAGTGATTTAATACGTCTTGTTATTGTTATCTGGTCTGGTGCCAAGTTTATTAAAGACTTGAGACAAATGGGGGAAGACTTTTCGAACGACAAAAAAATATGTAAAGCACTTATTTCATTTAGCTGCGGGCTTTAAGGGACAACTTTCGAACTTTTTTGTGGAGGATTTGATGGCAATAATGTATTTTGGCAACTAAGTTAAATGGTGATCATTCGAAGCCCTTTTAAAATATAAAGTAACTATGTTCATAATTTTTTTAATGCAACAGCTTGCTAGTGTTGATGGCTTTGATGCTGCAATTGGTTCTTTTATCCCTAATAGAGATAAAACACGCAGAAAAGAAAAACAGGGAACTAATTGACGTATTTGATTTTGAACTTAAATTATGCGAACGGATTGTAATGACGGTTGAAGAAGACAAAATGGGAACTTGGATATTGCCTACCGCCACACTGTCAAAGTAAAGCACACATATCAAATGAGAGATAATAAACCTTTAGAACTAGAAGCTCTAGCTTTTGTAACTTATAAAATTGCAAAATATGGCTATAAGTATACCCATCCTAACTTTGATAAAGATGGCGCAGACTTTTTCATACAAGAAAAAGTTGCAGAGGATTTGCACAAGGTAATTAGCTGTCAATCAAAAGGTCGAGACATCACTGATAACAACTCAAATGTAAAAATTCATACAAAATACTTAAAGGATAGTTTTTTACTTTTTCTTTATCTCAAAGATGATATCTATGAAAATGAAGACAACTTATTTCTTTTTACTAAAGAAGATGTTCAACTTTGGGAAATAAAAGATGGAAATTATTATTTAAACATCCCACAAAATTCACTTGATAATGCAATATTCGTAAGCTATAAGTTTGATAAAAATAATTCTAGAAAAATTGCTAATATTTTAGCTAACATCGATGTAGGCTTAAAAATCGAAACCAAAGTATTGACAAATCTGGAGACACTCAGCAACTTATTAGTATTATGGGATAACACTGGTAGTTTGCCAGATGCTAATCTAACTAGAAAATTACTCGAAGATTTTGATAGCTATCTCTATATTAACTTAGAACAGTTTATTTTTCTATTGTGCATTGTAATTCACAATGAAGAAAACTTAGGATTTCAATATTCGATTGATTGGGGCTTTCAGTATCTGAAATATTATAACGAAATCGAACCTAATAATGGCATTTGGGAATTTAAAACACAAAAGACTACCTATCCATCTTCTCTGATTACATATAATAAGACTAGTTTAGCATACTTGGAAAAAGGATCACAAAAAGGATTTAAGCTACAGTTTGGAGACATTGAAGAATATTTTGATTGCTATTTATTTCAAAATGGCGAGTATTTTCTTACATATGCTCAAACTGGAAAAACCTTGTAATCTAAGAACAAAAGCCACTGTTATCAGTGGCTTAATTATTTAATGAGTTTTCGATTTCCATTATAATACTCTCTTTCAGATCAAAACTACACTACAAATAGCGTCAACTATTAAAATCAAGAGAAGGGGACGTTTCAAACGATAAAACCCGCACTAAGCGCGGGTTTTACTTTTCTGCGGGCTGTAAGGGATTCGAACTATAAGTTCCCACCATTCTTGTAGCACCAATTCATAGCCCCTCACTGCCCTGAACGTACAAGAGCTGCGACGCAAGGGACGATGACAAGAGTGGTGGTGCTGGCGACCAAAGAAAGATCTACCTACCCAAATCACTAAGTCGCACGAGCTCCCAAAGTACTACACCGAGACTGACGGAGATATTGAGGGAGTGCTTGGCGCCCCACTGAGGTATCTCTATGCTGGACTGGGCGAGGCTGAGGGCTTCGTCGCTGACGCCGGTGACTTCGTTGCCAAAGATGAGGGCGGTGGGTGGTATGGTGGTGGGTAGCTGGTGGAGCTGCGTGCTGCCGTGTGCCTGCTCTACTGCGGCTATGTGGTAGCCCAGAGCCATGGCGTGCTGTATGGCGGCGGTAACGGTGGGGAAGTGTTGCCAAGGCACGGTATCGGTGGCGCCAAGAGCGGTCTTGTGTATATCGCGGTGGGGTGGCTGTGGGGTGTAGCCACAGAGGTAGAGTGCCTGAATGGCAAAGGCATCGGCAGTGCGAAAGGCAGAGCCTACGTTTTGCATACTGCGCACATCGTCGAGAATAACGATGAATGGATGGCGGGGTGCGGTGGCTGTGTGCTGGGGTGCTATGCGCCCCAGGTCGTCCATTGTTTTGCGCTGTATCAATGTAGTATGTGCTGCTGGTGAGGCTGCAAACTTAATGAATAATGGTGTGGTGTGGCATGGGTTTATTCGGTGTACAATGCTTCGATTTGTGCGTTGTATTTCTGCTCTATTATTTTTCTACGAATCTTCATAGATGGGGTGAGCTCGCCACCGTCTATGGTCCACTCGTCGGGCAGGAGTGCTACTTTTTTCACTTGCTCGGGGTGGCTGAAGAACTCGTTGTATTTATCTATCTGCTTTTGTATCTGTGCCATGACCTCGGGTAGTTTTATGAGGTCGTTGTTATTGTCGGGTATGCTCAGGGCGGGATTGGTATCGCGGAGGTGCTTGCGTATGTGCATAAATGCGGGCACTATGAGTGCTGCTACAAACTTGCGGTTGGCACCTACTACCATCATCTGCTCTATGTAGATGCTTTCCTTCATTTTGTTTTCTACAGCCTGTGGTGCTACATACTTGCCGCCAGAGGTTTTGAATATTTCTTTTTTGCGGTCAGTTATTTTCAGGAAGCGTCCTTCTTCCCATTTGCCTATGTCGCCAGTGAGGAACCAGCCATCTTTCATGGAGGCCTCGGTAAGCTCGGGGTGCTTGTAGTAACCTATGGTTACATTGGGCCCCTTGACCATTATTTCGCCATCTTCGGCTATGCGCACTTCTACATTGTCTATAAGTGTGCCTATACTGCCTATGCGGCGGTTTTGGCTCTCGAAACGGTTTACAGACACTACGGGGGAGGTTTCGGTGAGTCCGTAGCCCTCCATAATGATGATGTTGGCAGCGGTGAATATGCGAGCTAGCCGCTCCTGACAGGCTGCGGAACCAGTAACTATGGCTTTTACATTGCCGCCCAGTGCCTCGCGCCACTTAGAGAAGATGATTTTATTAGCCAGCCATAGTTGTAGCTTGTACCATGGGCTGCCGGTGCGTACATTGTCGTACTGCTTGCCCAGATTGAGTGCCCAGAAGAACAGCAGCCGCTTGATGCCCTTGAGCTCCATGGCGGTGTTCATGAT
The DNA here is from genome assembly GCA_044360235.1 of Flavipsychrobacter sp. Classification (GTDB taxonomy): domain Bacteria; phylum Bacteroidota; class Bacteroidia; order Chitinophagales; family Chitinophagaceae; genus Nemorincola. The sequence goes on from JBIKKS010000028.1 coordinate 4,680, forward strand.
GCGCTCATAGACTTTCTCGAGCAGGCGAGGCACGGTAGTGAATACAATGGGTTTGACCTCTTTGAGATTGAGCCCAATGGTGTCCATGCTCTCGGCATAATACACAGCTACGCCAGAGTGGAGGTAAACGTAAGTAACCATGCGCTCGAAAATATGATTGAGCGGTAGGAAACTGAGTGCACGACCATTGCTATCGGCGAAGGTGAATGCGGGCATAGAGTCATGTACATTACTGGCTATGTTGCGGTGCGTAAGCATAACGCCCTTGGGGTTGCCGGTGGTGCCAGAGGTGTATATAATTGTGGCCAGCGTAGCTGGGGTGATGCGGTCGATGACCTCTTGGGATGGTTGTAACTGATGATTGGTGAGTTGTGACCAGTGAGTGACCCCATCAATATTATCGAAAGAGTACACAACTTTTAGAGCGGGCATTTGCTGAAAAGCGTCTTTGAATCGCTCGTAGATATCGGCACTTGCTACAAACACTATGCGCACCTCCGCCTCGTTGAGCACATACACTAACTCGGTAGGGCTTATGGTAGGGTAAACCGGAGTGAGTACTGCACCACATAGCTGTACGGCGAGGTCGGTGATGATCCACTCGGGCCTATTGAGAGATATGATAGCGATTTTTTCTTGCGCATCGGGCGATAGGTCGTCATTGGCTATACCCTGCTGCTGCAAGCCTGCTGCCATGCTGCGGGCAGTGGCCCACACCTGTGCTGCTGAATAAGTGCGCCACGCACCGTTTTCTTTGGCAGCTAGCATAACGGCATCGGGAGCCTGTGTGCTGCGCTGCTGCACTATATCGAAGAGGCGGTTTATCATACGATAAATTTAATAATTTTTCTGGTTGTAACCAACCTTTGAAAATGTGACAAGTAAAACTACACGTAGTAGGTAGGTAGAGGATGGAGATTGGTTATAGGCTACTATCAACAACACCTACTATTGTGAATAATAGGGAAAGAAGACGCTAAGACACTACATAGCTACTAAAAGCAAGAAGGAAGGACCTATAGTTTTTGACGAAGAACCTATTTTTTAGCAGATACTAATGTACTTTGCAAAATAGTAAAGACCAGGATATGGGAATGAATACACACACAGCAGCCGAACAGCCACAAAAGAACAGAATGACTATGTATATACTGCTGGCTATGGTGGCGGGTATAGGCATAGGGTATTTTGTGAACGTGTATCTGGCAGGCAAGCCGAAAGAGACTGTAGATAGTGTGCTGCAACCTTTTTCGCTACTGGCAGATATATTTTTGCGGCTAGTGAAGATGATTATAGCCCCACTGGTGTTCAGTACACTAGTAGTGGGTGTGGCTAAGCAAGGCAGTGTGCAATCGGTGGGGAGGATAGGTGGTAAAACGTTGCTGTGGTTTATTTGCTTTTCGTTCATAAGCCTGATGCTGGGTATGGTGCTGGTGAATTTTTTCAGACCGGGCTCGGCTATGCACTTGCCGCTGCCGGAGGCAGGAGGCAGTGTGGTGGCTCATGCCGCGTTATCGCTTAAGGACTTTATCAGTCATATATTCCCTACCAGCATTATAGATGCTATGGCCAAAAACGAGATACTGCAAGTAGTGGTGTTTTCGTTGTTTTTTGGGGTGGCTACTGCTGCTGTGGGCGAAAAGGGTGCTATAGTTGTGACATTTCTAGACTCGGTAGCGCACATCATACTGAAGGTGACTGCCTACATTATGAACTTTGCTCCACTGGCTGTGCTGGGTGCTATGGCTGCGGTTATAGGCAGGCAGGGTCTGGGTATACTCAGCACCTACTCGCTGTTTATGGGCGAGTTCTATCTTGGGCTGGTGATACTAGTATTGATATTGCTGGCAGTGGTGTCGCTGTTTGTAGGGAAGCGCGTATTCACACTGCTGCGCCACATAAAAGAACCGGGATTGATAGCTTTTTCTACCAGTAGTAGCGAGGCGGCATTCCCGAAACTGATGCTGGAGCTAGAGCGCTTTGGGTGCGATGAAAAGATAGTGAGTTTTGTGCTGCCACTAGGTTATTCGTTCAATCTGGATGGATCTATGATGTATATGTCGTTTGCATCGCTGTTTATAGCACAGTGCTATGGCATAGAGTTGAGTACTGCTACACAGGTGAGCATGCTGCTAGTGCTGATGATAACCAGCAAGGGTATAGCAGGTGTGCCACGGGCATCGCTGGTAGTAATAGCGGGTACACTGGCCACCTTTGATATACCTGAGGCGGGGCTAGCACTGCTGCTGGGAGTAGACCCTCTGCTGGATATGGGCAGGGCTGCTACTAATGTAGTGGGCAATAGCGTGGCCACAGTGGCTATGTGCAAATGGGAGGGAGCTCTGAAATCGTAACAACAAAAAGCAACAGAATGCGGATAGTATAACGTTTTGTCTTAAATCATTCTTTATTACTAATTCATTTTCAACATTCTCTATGTGTAAGAAAAATCACTATCTTGCTTACACATTACTTAACATGTCTGTTGTACAATCTCGAAAGCAAAAAGTAGCTTTTCTCTTCGCAATTATTCTGCTGCCCCAGAGCTGCATGGCTATTGATTTAGACTCAGGTAACGTACAATTGTATGCAGAGTTGTTTTCTGTACTAAATATAGGTTTATTAGTTACCTCAATTATCAGCATCAAACAGTATTTTTTTCCAGGTGATAATAACAGAATGCCTTTTCATGTTTTCAATCTGATATTTGGGGTTTTGTTTTATAGCGTCAGCCTACCCTACCTCATTGTAAATAAACAATATTATGAGGGTTATCAGGAGCTGATACCACTGGATATTATTGGCAAATTTTTCTTTAGTTTTACTTTGAGTTCAGCTAGTCAATGGGTGACATTATTGTCATTCATAATCAATATACTTTATATCAAGAAGTACAATAGAGACTTTTATGAATCAGGAATGGGATTAAATGTGGACAAAGAACCAGAAAGTCTAAAAGACAATGCCGTAGGTGACACTATTGAACAAAATGAATCTAAAGAGATTACCGCCAGCCATGAGCTAATGTTTGATACCAGCCTAGAACAAGGTACACAAACAGAAGTAGAAGATAGAGTTATCTCTACAAATAACGAGGATACTACAGAAGACAAATAATTTGTCAATAGTCATTAGTAAGATTATTGGGGTCAATAATGCTAGGTCTTTAGCATTTGACCTTCACGCCTGTATTCATAAGTGTCCTGTTGCTACAGCTAACAGATTAATGCCCCATAGTGTGAATGTGTGCGTTAACAAAGGTAGATATCTTGTATCAACATGCTTATCAAGGCTGTAAAGTCGACTATTAATACAACTAGAATCTTGCTATAAAAACTTACGGCTGCCCAAAAAAGGCAGCCGTAAGCATTAGTTTGACATTATAGTTAGGGTACCTGAAGGTCTACTTAACCAACAACACCTTGCCTATGTATGCATTTCCTTCGGTAGCTATACGGTAGATGTACATACCAGAAGGTATTTCTGAGCCATTGATAGTGGCAGTGTACTCTTCGCCAGCATTGACATGATCGTTGAAGATAGTAGCCACTTTAGCACCTGTAGCGGCACTAAACACATCTATTATCGCTATTCCACTCACAGGCAAATTGAACCTGATAATAGAAGTAGTAACAAACGGATTAGGATGTGCGCCATGCATTACTTCAGAAACCACATCGCTAGCAACCGCACCACGCGCACCGATATAAGAGATAAGCACATGTGCAGTAGCTGTATCGCCATTAGAATCAGTAACTAATACAGAGTAATCGCCTATTGCTAAGCCAGTAAGGTTTTGGGTAGTAGCACCATTAGACCACATATATGTGTAAGGAGCCACACCACCCACTACAGTAAGCAATGCACAACCATCATGAGCAGATGAAGAAGTAGCGAGTGAACCGTATATAGTAGCAAACATTACCTGAACATTGATGACTTTAGTAGCAGATACAGTACCACAACCGTTAGTAATAGAGTAGCTAATAGTTACAGTGCCTGGAGCTATACCAGATACTATTCCCGTACTACCTACAGTAGCTATAGCAGTATTGCTACTAGACCATGTACCACCAGATGTAGGATTGGCAAGGGTAATAGAAGAACCAGTACACACATTAGACAAACCAGTGGTACCAGCTACAACAGGTATTGGATTAACTGTTATTACCGTAGTAACATTGGTATAACCACAACCATTGTGAGTATTATAAGATACGATTGCAGTACCTGCACCTACACCAGTAACGATACCTGCACTACTTACAGAAGCGATAGTAATGTTTGGAGTGTACCATGTACCACCAGGCGTAACGTTTGAAAGAGTGATAGCGGAAGCCACACACACATTAGAAGCACCAGTAATCGGTGTAGCCGCTGGTGGCGCGCCTACTGGCACCAGAGCAGTGGCAGTAGCAGTACCACACATATTAGTAACAGAGTAAGAAATAACTGGCATACCGCTAGCTATACCTGTGATGACACCAGTAGCACTTACTGTAGCCAAGGCAGGATTGCTACTACTCCACACACCACCTGGAGTAGCATTAGCAGCAGTGATAGTCCAACTTGGACAAATACTCATGGTAGCCAATATAGGCGTAACAACTGGCAATGGATTAACTGTAACTACACGTGTAGCGTAAGACGTGCCACAAGCGTGGCTTACTGCATAAGTAACAGTAGCAGTACCTGTGGTGATACCTGTCACTACACCAGATGTGCTACCTATAGTAAGTACAGTAGGATAGCTACTTGAAGACCATACACCACCTGCAATACTATTAGTAAGCGTAATGTTGCTACCAACACAAGCAGTAGCCGGACCTGCGATAGCTGGCATAGATAGAGTAGAAGGCGCTACTGTGAAAGTTCTTGTAGAATATACCACACCACAAGATGTGTTGTGAACATAACTTAAAGTAACAACACCCTCAGTAACACCCGTTACCACCCCTGTTTCGATATCTATAGTAGCTATTGAAGTATTGCTGCTATACCATGCTCCGTCTGGAGTAGCGTTAGTAAGTGTAACAGAAGCACCTGCACATATACCCGAAGCACCTGCAATTGGGCTAGTAATAGGTAGAATTTCAACTGTTACATCTCTTAAACCGTAAGCAGTGCCACAAGAGTTAGTAACAGCATAGCTAATAGTAGCCAAACCAGGCGCAACACCATAAACTATACCACCTGAAGTAACTGTAGCTATTGCGGTGTTGCCACTACTCCATACCCCACCTGGCACTGTGCCGCTGTAGATAAGTGTAGAACCCACACATACCTTAGCGGCGCCTATTACAGTACCAGCAAATGGAAGTGCATTATATGTAACAGTTGTAGTTGCTACAGCTGTTCCACAAGCGTTAGTGACAGTATAAGAAATAAGTGCTGTACCAAATCCTACACCTATTACATAACCACCAGAGTTGATAGTAGCAATTGTAGTATCTGCACTGCTCCATACACCACCTGCTACAGAAGCAAACAAGTGAGTAACACCGCTACCGCATATTGCAGTAGCACCAGTGATAACACCAGCAACTGGCGGTACACTTACAGTAACATTAATAGTGGTAACAGCAGTAGCAATACCATCTGAAACCTGAACCACAAATGCATCAGCACCAGTATAACCAATAGAAGGAGCGTAGCTAAGACCAGTAGGATTGATTTGACCGCCAGTAGATGAAGCAGAATAACCAGCAACCAATGTACCATGAGCAGGAGCTGTAACAACTGTCCATGTAAGCGGCTGCATTGTATCGTAGTCAATTACAGACAAACGTGAATTCATTTCTATTGACATAGCACCTGTGCAAACGTCTAGATTTTGTACGTTGCCGTTTACGAAGTAAGGTTTGCGATTGTACTCACCCAGTATGCGTATAGCAAAGTTGGCATTATCT
>JBIKKS010000384.1:0-2861 GCA_044360235.1 Flavipsychrobacter sp.
CAGCTTTGTTGGGTGCGGTCATTTTCGATTCAATATCTGCATTGTTTTCTTTGGTCAGGCTAACTCCTACCGCAGCATGTTGCAACAAGCCTTCTTTTTCTTTGCCAGCTACATAGGGGTAAAACACTATTCTGCTATTTGCTACCTGTGTAGCTGCATATTGTTTTATGGCGTTGCAATAGCTGTTATCGCGCATGCCGGCTATGAGCAGCACACAGTTTTCATTGTCTACTTTGCAAAACGCTTCTACTAATTCTGCCACACAGTTAAGTTCATTCACCGAGCCCATATACAGCAGTGCTACCTTGTTTTGCAAAGACGCAGGTATCAATTGATTGATTGTATCAACATGATTGTAAGAAGTGGCTACTGAGACGTATGTAGTATTTTGAATAGTTTCTGGCAAAAAACTGAGTTTGCGTCTGCCAGCAAGCCAAGCCGACCTTTGTGCAGATGGTGTAGTGACTAATGTAGCCTTGTGTACGTTCCTTAGTGCCAGATAGTTGTTGACCTGTGACAGGGGAGAGCGGGGCAATGACTTCCATATAAAGTCTGCCATCTCAAGCGCATGGTAAATAAGGGGATGTTGCTTCCTTACTTTTAGTCCACATAGGTATGTGAAAGCACAAAATGATATGATAGCAGTTGTATTTTCAGCCACTATTTGTTTTGCTCTAGCAGTGTATTTTCTTCTTATTTTTAATCGTTGCAGCAGTCCTATACCATGGTGTTTACCTACAGACTCCAATACTATCCCTTCGTTATCTGTTACTTCTGTAGCTATATGAGGGTCAAATGTCAATATTGTCACCTCATATCCTTCAGCTTTCAGCACCTGTGCCATGGCAGTAACAGGTGGTAGAAATGCTGGATGCACCAGAGTGAGTAATAATATTTTTTTAGTTGTCATGATATCTGTATCGCAAAGCTACATTTTTTGAAGCCATGATACAATAACTCCCCCCAAAGCAACAGCCCTGAGTGCAATATGCATTCAGGGCTGAGCAATGATTATTTGAGATGTGTTTTAGAAGGATACAGTCACAGTAACCTGTGTAGAAACCGAACCGTTACAAACAGTAACAATAGCGGTACCTGGGCCAGCTGGTACTATCTGATTGGTTGTAGGATCTATACTACAAACTGTTATGTTGTCTGAGCAAAGTTTGATAGTTGCGCCGCTTACTGGGTTGTTGCTTGCATCTACAGCAGTAGCATTAAGTGTTACCGGACCACCAGTAAGGCTTACGCTAAGTGTAGAGCCTGTAGTTACGTTAATGCCAGTTACGCCTGGTGTTGTAGTACCACAGTTACAGTCGCTTACCATTATCAGGCCAGCACCTTCTGCTATAGTAGGTGAGCTTACATGTGCTATTACTACAGTTGAAAGGCCTATGGTAGCAGATGAACGCATTGTAACCAGACCAGTAGCATTTACAGTAGCTATGTCAAATATAGCAATGCCTGTAGTAGGTATTTCCCATGTTAGTCCCGCTGGCATAGCTATTGCGCTGAGTGCTTTAGTGGTTTTGTTTACAGCATACGCTTGTGCAGTAAATTGTTTTGTAGCACCCGCACCTAAGCTAGCCATAATAGGTGTTACAATTAGGGTAGTATCAGGCAATACATTCACTTCTGCCTGTCCGGTTATACCGCTGGCAGTTGCAGTAATAATGGTATGTCCCAAACCTTTTGCAGTTACAACACCGTTTGCATCTACAGTAGCTATGCTTGCATCTTGTGTAGCCCATGTAAACGTACTGGCTACTTCAGTGTTAGAGCTATTGAATGCTTTTGCTGTAAAAGTTGATGTTTCATTACGGAACATTTCTTTACCGACCGGGTTTACTGCTACTCTTACCACAGGCAGTGCAGCAGGTGGAGTGCCTACTACTAGCACAGGTACATATACCTTGTTGTTGTCTGATATGCCATTAGCGGTAACAGTTATTACACACTCACCCGGAGCGTTGAAGGTTATGGTTCCAGAACCATCAACAGATGCAATGCTAGTGTTGCTAGATGCATAGGTGTAGCCAGATACTGTACCAGTACCTAGGTATACACTTGTAAGAGGTATAGTGCCGGCATTGGTTGTCCATACCACAGCAGACGGTACTACCGTAAATACTGCTGGAAGATAGATACCTACAGGTACCTGTGCTGTCAGTGTCTTGCCGCTTACTGTAGTTGACGCAGTAACTACGCCACTGCCAGATGTACTTGGAGTGAACACACTACCTGCAAATGCACCTAATGAGTTACTAACACTCCACGTAACACCGGTAGCCGGTGTAGCATTACCTTTCGAGTCTACCACTACAGCTTCATAGCTAACAGTACCCCCTGGTGCCAGTGTTTGTGCTCCGGTTTTTATTACCAGTGCAGTTGCAGTTCCTGATCCGCCACCATTGTTATTGTTGTCATCTTTTTTCTTACACCCTACTATTACAGTAAGGCTCATAAGTAGCATGGCTACTAAAATCTGTGTCTTTTTCATGCGTTGCGATTTTTGTTATTAGATTTTAATGTTATCACCAATCAATATTGATTGTACTTTTCTACACTGCAAATCTAATACCATTGGCTTGCCTTATCCGTTAATCTATGTTGCGAAGGTGTGTACTTTTGTTGCAACAGGTACTAAAAATGAGATAAATGCCTCATTTTCGGTGTCTGCACATCGTTTTTCTTACAGTTCTGGAATCGTGGTGGTATTTTATGTCACGTACGTACATTGGTTTACCACACCAAATATCATTTATTTTTTGCTACTTGTTATCTATTTTTACCATGCATCTCACATCAGTGTCGTTATAGTATACCTCTATGCAGCAGCCATTTTTGTTTATGTCTGGGTG
>JBIKKS010000385.1:0-2855 GCA_044360235.1 Flavipsychrobacter sp.
CATCGAACATATACCAGTACTCAACGGTCTGGAGCTAGTAGGTACAGTATCACAGGGTAGCCTTTTCCGTAAGTTGATAGAAGAAACTGATGTAAAACAGCAGTTGGTATCTGAAGTAATGGATGCTCCTCTCCCGCTGGTAGACAGAGCAACTCCATTGGAGCGACTCACACACTACATCAATAAAGATAATGGTGCAGTACTTACTAAAGATGAAAGTGGACAGTACTCTATCCTTACCAAATATGACATCCTCAATGCATTCAGTAAAGGTTAGTAAATAGCATCACTGATAGTAAATACTTGTGGTGACAACTACCATAACAGCAGTTGTCACCACTTTTTATTTGATATAGTTTTCTACCTAAAGCAGCTTCTACTTTTTCAGTACCACATGCGCAATTTCAAAACGTTTGTTACAGATGTAGCTCGCAAGCCACCACAAATCATGCCTTTTGTGGCTATAGCACATGTGTTGTGGCTGTTGTACACTATATGGGGGCTTCGCTACATGTCTGTAGGCAGCATAGAGTGGATTCAAGTGTTGTGGCTGCTGGCTTACACCACATGCTGGGTGGCCGCCTGCGATCTGCGTCGTTGGGGAGCACTCACATATATTTTGCTTACACTAGCCAATACCTCTCTTTACCTTCTATTACATACCGTATACGAGCGCGAGGCATACATGAGTAGCTTGTTTTTATTAGATGGTATGTTTAGTTTTTATCTGCTCTTGTTTTACAAACGTTTCAATGGGTAAAATCTGTCTCTCTGGCAAGCTATCAGGTAAATGGGCTCTAGCAATACTGGCTACTGCGTTATCCTATACTGCACCAGCACAAACCTGCATGGTAAGTGGTGTGGTGCTAAGCGAAACCAATAAATTAATACCTGCTGCTACCCTGAAGTTTACCCACAAAAAAGAATCTACAGAGGTGCGTATAGGCGAAGACGGCATGTATTACTCTCCATTGCTCCCAGAGGGCAGTTATCTGGTAGATATTTATGTAGGCGCAACACTATATAGGGCTGAGAGGCTACACCTCAGCTGCACTAGCAAAACCACCTACTACAACTATAGGCTACGTGACACCAAAGCTAACTTGTATATCGATGAATACTACCCTTTATCTCGAATAAAGGCAGGTGAGCATGTGCCTCAGCAACCAGATAACCAACAATAACTTAAGGCATCGCAACTTATGAGGCATGCTCTACTAAGTTCTGAGACCCGTATTGCTCATAAATATCTTCACGGCTATGGCCAGCAGTATCACCCCAAAAAACTTGCGTATCACTAATATGCCAGATGGCCCTAATAGGCGCTCCAGCAGGTTTACTGACCGTAGGGTGATGTAGATGATAATAAGATTAATAAGTATGGCTATGAGTATATTGTACGACTCATAAGCAGCCTTTAGCGACATTACGGTAGTGAGCGTACCCGACCCTGCTATAAGCGGAAAAGCCACTGGTACAAGAGTGCTTGTTTTAGCGTCGGGGTCGTGTTTGAAGATTTCCAGACCCAATACCATTTCCAGACCTAATATAAATATGACTATAGACCCAGCTATCGCAAAGGACTTTATATCTACTCCCATAAACTGCAACATCCTTTCTCCTATCAGAAAGAACAATAGCATCAACCCGCCCGATACCAATGTAGCCAACAGGGCATTGATATCGCCAGTTTTTTTCTTAATACTTATAATAACAGGCAGCGACCCCAATATGTCTATAACGGCAAACAAGGTAAAACCCACCGTCACTATCTGGGAAATATCTACTTTGCTGAGTCCTAAGGTTTCCATACAACCGCCAAGATACTTACATTTACGGCACAATTTACAACAATGAGCATTTCAGGATACACACATACAGCAGCAGAGCGGTTTATGCGCTATGTACAGGTTGATACTCAGAGCGACCCAAACTCGCCCTTACAGCCATCTACCCCCAAACAAAAAGACCTCAGCCAGATACTGGTAACGGAGCTACATGCTATAGGCATCACCGATGCCCTGCTAGACGAGCATGGATATGTATATGCTACCATACCTGCTACCACTACCAAGGATGTACCAGTGCTGTGTTACTGCTCGCACGTAGATACTGCACCAGACTGTAGTGGCACCAATGTATTACCTATACTACACAAGGCATGGGACGGCTCAGACATAGTGCTACCGCACGACAACAGTGTGGTAATTAGCACCCTGGAGCACCCATACCTGGCAGAGCGAATAGGCGACGACATCATTACTGCTTCTGGTCATACCCTACTGGGTGCCGACGATAAGGCAGGTGTGGCTATTATTATGGACCTAGCAACCTACCTCATGCAGCACCCTGAAGTGAAACATGGCAAAATCCGCATATTGTTTACCCCCGATGAAGAAATAGGGCGAGGTGTAGCTGCTGTGAATATGGAACAACTCGGTGCCCACTTCGGGTATACGCTGGATGGCGGCGAACGTGGCCACCTAGAGGGCGAAACCTTCTCGGCTAATGCTGCTACCGTAACCTTTAACGGTATAAGTGCCCACCCGGGCTATGCCAAGGGTAAAATGGTGCATGCTATAAAAGTAGCTGCTGCTTTTGTAGATCTGCTACCCAAAGAGGAGTGGTGCCCCGAAACTACCGAAGGCATGCAGGGTTTTGTGCATCCGGTAGCTATAGAGGGTGGACTAGAGAAGGCCACAGTACAGTTCATAGTTCGCGATTTCGATACTGCACAACTGGCTGTGCACGAAGCCAGGCTCAAAGCCATAGCAGAGGCAGCCGTGGCACAGTTTCCAGGTGCTACTATGACCTTTGCAGTAAAGGAACAATACCGCAACATGAAAGAAATACTG
>JBIKKS010000469.1:0-2846 GCA_044360235.1 Flavipsychrobacter sp.
ACCGAGTCTACACTCATCACTACGCCTGTGCTGGTTACTGTAGTTGCCAATCTGCAACGGTAGTTGCTTGTTAGCTCGCAGGTCACTACTTCACCATCTTCGGGTATGAAGGTGTAGGTGTCGCCTGTGGTTTTAAAAGAGCCATCTACAAACCATCTGTACGTAGGCGCTGTACCACCATAGGTTGGTGCTGCAGTAAACGTTACTGGGTTGAACTGACATACTGTATCATTTGGCGATACCAGTACACCTGCTACTGGAGTTGCGTCTGGGAGAACCGTTAGTGTTTTGGTTCCTGTCGCTGTTGGTGTGCTGATACAAGTGCCGTTGCTGGTCATCGTTACTGATGCTACATCGCCATTGGCTGGGATAAAGCTGTAACTGCTGCCTGTGCCTACTGTTACACCATTCACTTTCCAGATGTATGTTGGGGCTGTGCCGCCGTTTACTGGTACTGGGTTAAGGGTTACTGTTTCACCAGGGCATACACTGTCTGTTGGCGCTGCTGCTATCGTTACTGTAGGTGGTGTCAGTGGGTTGATGATCACTACTGCACTGCCCGACATATTCTGTGTGCAACCGCTGGTAGCGTTCGTGGCTTGTATCGTGTACGTGCCTGCTGTGGTCAGCAGTCCGAAGTTGAGTGCAAAACCTGTACCTGCCAGATAACCTGTGGCTATGCTGCCTCTGTACAGCACATAGCTAACTCCGGGCTGTGAGTTGCTCAGGCCTATGTTTACACCATTGCCACCTGCACAGTAGCTGCCGCCGCCTGTTACATTGTATACTACTGGTAGTGGTTGTACGGTTACTGCTTTTACTGCTGCACATCCTGTGATCGGGTATACATAACTGATGTTGGTAGTGCCTAGTGTTATTGGTATTACCAGTCCCGTTGTGTTGCCTACTGTGGCTACTGCTGGGTTCGTACTGATCCATGTGCCGCCGGGTGATGGATTGGTGAACGTTACAGGGCTGCCTATACATACATGTGGACTCTGTGGTATTGGGTCGGGCGTAGCGTTGACTGTAACTACTGCTCTGCCTATACAGCCTGTGCTGGCTATTGTAAACGTGATCTCTGCAGTACCTGCTGATACGCCTGTTACTATGCCTGTTGTTGGGCCTGCGCTCACTACCGTGGCTACTGCTGTAGCTCCGCTGTTCCAGAACCCTGTAGGGCTGCTGTTCAGTACTATCTGTGAGCCTCTGCACACTGTAAATGATGTGCCTGTAATAGCGGCTGGTAGTGCGTTAACTGTAATCGTATGTACATTAAAGCAGCCTGTGCCTACTGTGTAGGTCACTACTGCTGTGCCTGCTGATATACCGGTTACTACGCCTGTAGTAGCATTGATGCTGGCTCTCGATGGGTTGCTGATGCTCCAGCTGCCACCAGCTATCGGGTGACTCATCACTGTGGTGCTGCCTACGCATACTTGTGGGGTGCCACTTACTACTGCTGGTAGGGTAATCACAGTTACTGTTTCTGTGGTTCTACAGCCGCTGCCTAGTGTGTAAGTTACTGGTACTAAGCCGCCGCTGATACCACTTACTACACCTGTGATGCTATGGATAGTGCCGTAGGGTGATGCCATAGGGTCGGCACTCCAGGTACCGCCTGATGGGCCGCTCGTAAGGTTGGTGGCAAAACCTGCACACACCGTCAGCGAGCCGCTTATTGGGGTTGGGTTGGCGTTCACGTTCATCGGCCATGTTGCTATACAACTTGTGGGTAGAATGTAGGATATGATTACTGAACCTGCTGATATACCATTTACTACACCGCTGGCATCTACTGTGGCTATGGCTGGGTTGCTGCTCACCCAGGTACCACCAGGAGTAGCATTGCTCAGTACTGTTATCGCACCTTCGCACACATTCATCAGACCTGTGATAAGCGATGGTAGCGGGTTAACGGTAAAGCTCTGGGAGCGGATACAGCCTGTTGCTGGTAAGGTGTAGGTGACAACCGTAATACCTGCTGCACCGCCTGTGCCGGGGGTAGCTGCTGATAATCCTGTCGCTACGCCACTAGATGGATCGATATATGCTACGCCGGGGTCGCCTACACTCCAGATACCACCGCTGGTAGCACTGCTCATGTTTGTAGTCAGGCCTTCGCACACTTGTGGGAAGCCGGTTATTACTGCTGGTAGTGGATTCACCGTCAGGATTACCTGTGCGTTACAACCTGTTCCTAGTGCGTATGTTATTGTTGATGTACCTGCTACTCTACCGGTAGCTACGCCTGTGCTCGCATCTATCACTGCTGTTGCCGTGTCGCTGCTAGCCCATGTGCCTCCAGGGGTAGTGTTGCCTAGTGTAGTGGTGAGGCCTTCGCATACCTGAAGGCTGCCTGTTACACCGGCTGGTATTGGGTTTACTGTTATGTTTTTCGTTGATTGACATCCAGTAGACAATACATACGTGATAGTGCTGGTACCTACTGCTGCGCCTAGTACACTGGCTGTAGTGGGGGTAAGAGGAGTTATTGGGGCTACACCCGGATTACTGCTGCTCCATACGCCGCCGCCTATGCCGTTGGTCATCGTGATGGTAGATCCGAAGCATACATTGTCAGGACCGCCGATAGGTAGTGGGGCCAGTATCAGGAATACTGATTTATCTACGCTACAGCCTGTAGGTAATGTGTAAGTTATGATTGCTGTGTCTTCCAGTCTACCTGTTGCCAGACCGGTGGATGGGTCTATGATCAGGATAGATGTGTCTGAACTGCTCCATGTTCCACCTGCAGGGCTGCTGGTATAGAATGTAGAGGTAAAGTTACAGAAGCCGTCGCTGCCCAGTATCGGTGTAGGTAGTTGGTTCACTACTACGTTTAC
>JBIKKS010000386.1:0-2839 GCA_044360235.1 Flavipsychrobacter sp.
CTAAAGAGTTTCTCGGCGAAACTGCAGGTAGAATTCTGAAGTCTACCTCAGAAACAATATTTATCTATAAGTCCGTCCAGCCATTCAATACCCTGAAGCGAATTGTAGTAGCTGTAACTCCTAACGCCGAGCTGGAGCCGGGTTTTTCGCATTGGTTGGGCAAGATTACTGCTATATCAAAAGAGGCTGCACTGCCGGTAATATTTTATGCCAAGGACGAGACCGCAGCCAAAATACAAGGCTACAATCAGCAGTCAAAAAGACCCGCCATAGCCAGCTACAAACAGTTTGAAAACTGGTCTGATTTTTTGATTTTCACCAGCGAGTTGAAACAAGATGATTTATTTGTAATGGTATCGTCCAGAAAAGGACATGTGTCTTACAATAGTTATCTGGAAAGATTGCCCTACAATTTGTCTGCCTATTTTCAGAAAAATAGCTACATAATACTCTATCCCAAACAGATGGAGCATGGGGTGAAAATGGAGAATATACAGCATATAGACACCACACTCATAGATACTCTGGCAGAGAAAGTAGAAGTGGTAAATCGCGCAGGTGATTATATCCGCAATGTATTCAGGAAAAAGAACTAAATCCTTTGACAAAAGTAGTTACGGTAATACCTATGACAAAAGTTCACAGGGCTTCATGCCTGTTATCTTTTTGAAGGCTGTGCTGAAGTGCGATATACTGCTGTAGCCCAGTGTGTTAGCCACATCTGTTACTGTCATGCCGTCTTGTTTCAGCAATACTTTGGCTTGCGATATACGCAACTCTTGCTGATACTCATGTATAGTCTTGCCAGCTATAGCTTTAAATCCCTTTTTCAGGTAGCACTCGTTCATTGCTACCTTGCGCGATAGTTCTTTTATAGTATGAGGCTGTTCTATATTCTGCTCTATTATTTTCATGGCAGATACTATCTTCTCTCTTTCACTCTCATACGCCAGAAAACGACAAGCTGGCACCTGACAGGTGGTAAACGGCGCTGTGATACACTCCAGTGCACGCCTCAGCAAGTGCACAGCAGCCTCACTGCGTTGCAGCGATTGCACAAATGCCGATGTAACAGTGCTAGAAGTTTCTAACTGCCGTAGTAATGAACGTGCTTGTGAACACACCGAAAATTGCTGCTCAGTAGTTTCGTCAAATCGGAAGGGCTGATTGGCACTCAGTGTTTTGGCAGGATACTGGTCGAAAAACGATGGCAAAAAACGTAAAGTATACACCGTAGCCTCCGCGTCTGATGTCTCTGAATACTCCAGATAACACAGTTGCATACAGTATTGATTATCGCCTATAGGATACAGGTACAGCATGCCTCTATCTTCGGGTATATTGTCTTCAGACAGAATTACATCTATGCGTTCAGCAGTTACACTATTACTTACTTCCAGTTGTGCAGTAGTAGATACCCGCCCGCTAGCATTCAGAAAACGCTCTGCTATGCTCAATTCTCTCCCCTTGATAGTGCCTATGTGTATCACAATAGCAAAGGTAGGGGGTAATGAGTATAGTAATTGTCAGGTCTGTATCAAATTGCGGTATGCTTTGGGAAAGTGAGGGGAAGGGGGTAAATGACAATAAAGAAATCAATATGATGCCTTATTTGTTGTAATTTTGTCCTGTAATTCTCCTTATGGAACAGTCGATAAAAATTAAAACTGATGACTTAAAGCCTTCTCTTTTAGAGGGGTTGAGGAAATATTTTTTGGCTATTGATGCTACAGAAATTACTATAAGTTTTTCCACACCAAAAAAGAAATCGTTACGTATCGAAACTGCTGATCAAGTAAGAGAGCGTGTCAAAAAAGCCGTAAAGAATGTTGAAGATGGCAATGTAGTTTCATTTACTGGCGATGAATTTTTGCAATTATCAAAACTTATGTCGTCTATTAAGTAATGAAACCTATACAGTTCGAGTCTTCTGCATATCGTGATTATATTGAATGGGCTAAGGAAAATGAAGATGTTTTCGACAAAATAAATAAGCTGATAATAGATATCGATCGAAACATTTTCAAAGGATTAGGTAAACCCGAGCCATTGAAAGGTAAATTGAGTGGATTATGGTCTCGAAGAATCAATCACGAACATCGACTCATTTATAAGGTTGAGAAAGATGTGATATACATCTACAGCTGTCATGGACACTACGAATGATTGCTTCTACTATTGATAAATACACCAGAGGCTGCTACATCACATAGCAGCCTCTGGTGTTTAGTAGTCTCTTCATCATTATGGTTTTGTTCCCATCACACCATCTATAGTAGCCAATACCTCAGCTGTTAGCATCGGGTACAGGTCTAGTGCTTTCAGGTTTTCTGTTAGTTGTTGCTCCTTAGTAGCACCCAGTATAGCAGTAGTTACATTAGGGTTGGCTATACACCATGCTACAGATAGTGTGGCAAGTGATGTATGAAGGTCATCAGCTATTACAGCTAGTTTTTTCACACTAGCCAGTTTGTCGTCTTGCATCATTCTGTCCTTCAGCCAGCTATAGTTTTCTAGGGCCATTCTCGACCCTTCTGGTATGCCATTGTTGTACTTTCCAGTTAGTATTCCACTTGCCAGAGGGCTCCATATAGTGGTGCCCATGCCATAGTTGCGGAATACTGGCAGGTAGTCGCGTTCCATCTTACCACGTTCAAAGAGGTTGTACTGTGGCTGCTCCACTACAGGTCCTATTAGGCCCAGTTCCTTAGCCACAGTATGTGCTTCTATTATCTCAGCCGCACTCCACTCGCTGGTGCCCCAGTATAGTATTTTGCCCTGTTGCAGCAGTATGTTCATGCTCCATACTATCTCTTCCATAGGCGTTTCAGGGTCAGGG
>JBIKKS010000387.1:0-2831 GCA_044360235.1 Flavipsychrobacter sp.
CATAACTCTGGTCTTTGGTCAGGTCTCTGGCTTTAGATAACACAAATCGGTTGTTCTCTTCACGCACCTTTACGTAGTGCCCGGTGGCTATAAAGTCACAGTTGAGCGCATTGGCACGCTTTAGCAGTGCAGACCACTTTATATGGGTATTGCACAGCACACAGGGGTTGGGTGTGCGGCCTGCTATATATTCTTCTACGAAGTTGTTGACTACATAGTCGCCAAATTCCTCTCTTATATCCAATACGTAGTGCGGGAAACCATGTTCCACAGCCGCCATACGGGCATCGTTGAACGAATCGAGATTGCAACAGCCAGTTTCTTTTTTACCACCACCAGCCGATGCATAGTCCCATGTCTTCATGGTGACACCTACTACCTCATAGCCCTGCTGGTGCAATATCAGTGCACTGACGGTACTGTCTATACCGCCACTCATAGCTACAAGTACTTTTCCTTTCCTGCTCATTTGGGTGCAAAGGTACGGATTAGATAAAGAAAACAGATTTTCATACCACTTATAGGGCTATAACCACACAGCTAACGCAAACTAAGCGTTTTCCAAAATAGATGAATCAATATGAATTTTGAATTTCTAAAGGGCTAACTTTAATTTTGCTTTGCTGCTGATACCAAATGTGATATCGGCAACAGCGATATTATAGCACCCATGCTTCAGCAAATTACATTCCCCTCCGGTACTGTTAACTACTACTTTCACAGCAAAGTAGAGTTATTATGGGAGCTGTTTGCTACACGTCAGGTCGTGCTCATCACTGATAGAAATATTGCGTCACTATACCCTGCCCTGTTCAGAGGAAGAAATACCATTGTTTTGCAAGACGGCGAAGCAAGCAAGGATTATAGTACTATCGTGTCTATTTGCAACAAGCTTATAGAGTTTGAAGCAACACGCAGTACACTACTGATAGGCATAGGTGGTGGGGTAGTTACAGACATTACTGGCTTTGTGGCATCGGTGTATATGAGGGGTGTGTCGTTTGGGTTTGTACCCACATCGCTGCTATGCATGGTAGATGCTGCCATAGGCGGCAAAAACGGAATCAATCTGGGGCTGCACAAAAACATGATGGGCACTATAAACCAACCAGAGTTCATACTGTATGACACCCGTTTTCTGAAAACATTGCCCGATGCGGAGTGGAGTAATGGTTTTGCAGAAATAATCAAGTATGGCTGCATATTTGATGCGGTTATGTTTGAGGAGCTACGCAATAGCACACTTGCTGCCTATCGCAGCGACAATGCTGCACTACAAAGTGTGATAGACCGTTGTGTGCACTGGAAAAACATTACTGTACAAACCGACGAACACGAAAAAGGCATAAGAAAACTACTCAACTTCGGGCATACCGCTGGTCATGCTATAGAAACCCTGTACAAAATACCACACGGTAATGCTGTGGGTATAGGAATGCTTATAGCGTGCGAAATTTCAACCGCTGTGAATGGGCTTAACCCCAACACCAGTTGGCAATTGTTACTTACGCTCACGCAATACAATCTACCTGCACAGATACCCATCAGCGTACCCAACATAATGAGTATATTGCGCAGCGATAAAAAGCGAAACAAAAACACGATAGATTATATAGTACTCACAGCTCCGGGAGATGCAACTATCAAACCACTGGCATTCAACGTTATAGAAAACGCACTTAACACCTATGAAAGTAACAATTGAGCCGGGAGGTATTAATGGCTCTGTTGTAGCTCCGGCATCCAAAAGTATTACTCAGCGGGCATTTGCGGCTGCACTGCTACACAAGGGCACCAGTACTATATACAATGCTGGCAATTCTGCCGACGAGCAGGCTGCACTCCAAATCGTAAAACAATTGGGGGCACAGGTGATAGGGCACGAAATAACTGGAAGCACAAGTACACTGAAAATAGCAAGTAATGGCATAGTACCCATTTCAGACACATTTAACTGCAATGAAAGCGGTCTTTCGGCACGGTTGTTCACACCCATAGCTGCATTGCATCACACACCGATACATATCACAGGACATGGTTCGTTGCTGAGCAGGCCCATAGAGGGCATTGATGACCTGCTGCCCAAATTAGGCATCACCATCACCAATTATAATGGCTACCTACCCTACACGGTATGCGGTCCTCTAAGCACTGTTAGTACCAAGCTGTATGCCGGTGGAAGCTCACAGTTGGTGAGTGGAATTTTGTTTGCGTATGCGGCAGCGGCCACCCAACCCGTTACGCTGCAAGTGGCAGGCCTTAAAAGCAAACCGTACATAGACCTATCCTTACAGGTATTAGAGCAATTTGGCAAAAAAATAACTCACAAAAGCTATCGTGAATTTTACATTGATCCTGCCAATTTTATAGACATTGCACAGCCAGAAATAACCATAGAAGCTGACTGGAGCAGTGCTTCGTGTATGCTGGTAGCTGGTGCTGTAGCCGGTAGCGTCACTATAGCCAACTTAAAACAAGACTCTCTGCAAGCAGACAGAGCCATACTGGAAGTGCTGCAACAAGCTGGTGCAGGCATCAGCATAACAGCCGATGGTATTAGCACCTACAGAAACGCACTTCGTGCCTTCGAGTTTGATGCAACTCATTGCCCCGACCTTTTCCCAGCATTGGCTGTATTGGCTGTTTTTTGTCAGGGTGATAGCCGTATAATGGGCGTTCACAGACTGTTTCATAAGGAAAGCAACAGAATAGAAAGCATAGCAGAAATGTTGTGGAGTTTTGGCATTTCTTTTTCAGTAGAGGATGACACACTATGCATAGAAGGCGGCACTAGACCAGGTGGCACTGTTGTAGACTCTTATAACGACCAC
>JBIKKS010000388.1:0-2827 GCA_044360235.1 Flavipsychrobacter sp.
CTGCCCTTGTGGTAGCAGTTTTTACTTATTTCTTATCTGGTAGCTGCGCCCGTTCTGAACTCAGATTGTGCCTGAGTTGGTGTGGGTTTTGGTACATCTTTTACATAAAACTCTTTGGCTTTCCTGAGTATGTTGGCAAATACCAGTTGCTGTATCATTACGGTGTCTTTGTAGTCGTTCATGACGGCATATAACCTGTCTGAGTCAAAATCTTCGGGGTGGTCGTCAAAGTCAGACTTTTGTTGGTTTTTACTTCTTTTGTTTACAGCCATCCAGTATATGTCCACATGCTGTTTTTTACCCTTTTTTGTCAGCACCTCTATAGAGGAATGTTTGGGGGCAGTTTTAAAAGTGGTGTCGTTGTCTTCCAGTCCGTTGAGGTAACCTTCGCAGTTTACATTGCCAAAAAACCTGAAGTACAACGCAGCTCTTTTGTCGTTGAGTGGCTGGCCGGCTGGTATCTGACCAGGGGCTACGGTTAGTGCTACGGTGCCATCGTCATTGCGCACGGCTGTGAATGAATTTTCGGGTTTGTCTATGTATTGTACCTGTACGGATTGTATTTCGTCTGCGGGAGTGTTAAACACTGTGCGGTCACGCCAGTCGCGGAGCTTGGTAGCATAGCGAGGGGTAAGGTAGCCTACAAAACCCGGCGATTCAACGACATAAGGTGTAGAGGCGCCCTCCATGAGCATATTGGTACCCGTATTGTTGACGGCGGTGCCACCCACATAAAACACCTTCATCTTTTTGCCTGCCCTATCGTAAAGCTCTACCTTGATGCCATGTGTAGACATCACCTTTACGGCATTGTCGTAGGCGTTTTTGGTAACGGGATAGAGGGGTATTTGTTTTACCAGTGTATTGAGCAGAAGATTGAGTGTGCTGGGTAGTGCCTTGTATTGTTTGTTGACCAACCAGCAGCTATCTGTGCGCTCTACGAGTATGCTTTCGCCATCGGCAGCAGCCAGAAATATGCGCCCTATAGAGCCGGTGTCTTTGACGGTAAATCCTGCCTCTTTTGGGTCGAAGGATGTATCGTCTTTGCTACTGGGTAGCAGGTAATAAATACCGACTCCCAGCAGTGCTAAAATGGCTATGTACAATAAGGTTTTGCGCATACTATGATAAGGTTTTCTTTGTTTCGGGTTTCACTTCATAGCGGCGTTTGCGGTAGAACAGATATACCGATGCAAACAGTAGCACAGCCCCTATAGGTAATGCTACATTCAGCACCTGCCATGTAGTTTTTTCTTCTTTGATACGGCCTTTATCGAGTAGGCGGAGTTTTACATCCTTGCTGCGCGCTTCGAGTATGCCGCTGCGGTCTGTGAGGTACTCCAGACAGTTGAGCAGGAAGTTTTTATTGGCAAAAAACTCGCCTGTAAACTGGTAGTAACCCATGCGCAGTACGCCATCCTTGGTAGAGTAGCCATTGCTGAAAGCCTCGCCTACAGAGGTCACTATCATGCTATTGGTGCTATCGCAACTGCGCTTGAACGGGTGATTGAGCGAGTCTAGCAGGCGGAGATATTCAGGTGCAAGTCTGTTGTTGTACACCGACTGAAACTTACCCTCGAGCAGAATAGCTACTGGTAGGTAGGGTTTTGTGAACATCTCGTGCTTGAGGGGATAACTC
Source organism: Flavipsychrobacter sp. (assembly GCA_044360235.1). Classification (GTDB taxonomy): domain Bacteria; phylum Bacteroidota; class Bacteroidia; order Chitinophagales; family Chitinophagaceae; genus Nemorincola. The sequence goes on from JBIKKS010000388.1 coordinate 1,640, forward strand.
ATCATACTGAGGCTAACCCTAACAGGAGAGCGCGAGCTGCGGCTATACTTGGACGACTGGAGCAGTACAGTCTTTTTGATGCCTTCGCTTTTTATGGTATCGATGGTATTAGTGAAACCAGCCATTAACAACGCCATATTTTTGACTATCGGATGGTCGGCTGCGGGATTGAGGCGGGGGAAGTATACCCAGTCGTGTAGCTGAGGTTTGCCATCGTTTAGTATGCGGGGCAGCGGGTTGCACTGCATGTCTTCTACGAGGTCATTGTTTACCCTTACACCAAACTTATAGAGCATTTCATCGAGCTCTGTCTGGTGCTCGGTGGTGAGGAACATGGCACTATTGACGAGGCTATCGAGGGAGGCATTGAGTGTGTTGACTATCCACAGTACATGTCCACCACGCATGATGTATTGGTCTATTTTTAGTTTATCGGGGCCGCTGTAGAGTGCTGTGGGCTGATTAATGATAACGGCGTCGTAAGCGAGTGATATTTCTATATTTTGGGTGAGGTCGAGGGTATCGAGGTCGTAGATAGCTGGCAGTGTAGACAGCATATCGTAGGTTTTGATGCCCAATGGCTGACCATGACCAGTAAGGTAGGCTATGCTGGGTTTGGTGGGTTTATTGAGCTGGTTGATAGCATTAGCAATTTTGTACTCGAGCATGGCTTCGGCATAGCTGAGCTGCTCTTCGGAGTTGCGGCCGGGGGGAGCATCGAGTAGGTAAATGGGCATTTCTCTGCCATTGTACTGCACTAGTATGTAGGGGAAAAAGGGCTTCATAGAGTACTCGTCATCGTCTTCGGTTTTGAGCTCTACTACGTTGATACCCTTGACCTGAAGATTGTGTACTATGAGTTTCTTTTCTTTTTCGGCTTTGCCTTCCAGTGGGTCTGTGAAGCGATATATGATTTTGTTGCCACCTATTTCTTTGAAGGAGCGAAGCCTTTCGCGGATGGCCTCTTGCATGCGCTGGAGACCTGCCGGAAATTTGCCTTTAAGGTATACATCTATGACTGCTACCTCCTGCATATTGCGGAGAAGATCTTTGGTGGGTTCTGTTAGCGTAAAACGCTGTTCTCTGGTGAGGTCTAAGCCTGTATGAAAGTAAGATGCGAGCACATTTACACATACTACAATGGCAACCATGATTATGATACGAATCTTGGCTTGTTGCTGTTGTTTG
>JBIKKS010000390.1:0-2824 GCA_044360235.1 Flavipsychrobacter sp.
TATGTAGCAACCTCTTTTTTATGAATATGCTATTGTCGACTTACAATGCGACAATTGTTTTATTTGCTATTGTTTATCCTTTAAATCTAAACGCAGTAACGATATACTAATGTAGGTGTTGCTAGTAAAAAACTGAATTTTTGCTTAAGATTCACTCTGTTTGTGTAATATTCTAGGTAAGAAATCGACATTATCTGCTACTTTTGCAATCCATAAAACATAGCAATGAATACTGATCAACTGAAAGAAATGGCCACACAGGTGCGTCGTGATATAGTACGTATGGTGCATAAAGTACAAAGCGGTCACCCGGGTGGCTCTTTAGGTTGTACAGACTATCTTACAGCAATCTATTTCAGTGTTATGGATAGAAAAGAAGGCTTTGAGATGGATGGGGTAGGAGAAGATATTTTCTTTCTTTCTAATGGTCATATTTCACCAGTTTTTTATAGTGTATTGGCTCGTTCAGGGTATTTTCCTATCAGCGAACTGGCTACTTTCAGGCACATTAATTCCAGGCTTCAAGGCCATCCTGCCACTCACGAGCATCTGCCCGGTATACGTATAGCTAGCGGTTCACTGGGACAGGGTTTGAGCGTTGCCGCAGGTGCAGCACTTGCCAAAAAAATGAACAACGATAATCACATCGTTTATTCATTACACGGCGATGGAGAGCTACAGGAAGGACAAAATTGGGAGGCAATAATGTTTGCAGCTCATCATAAAATTGACAATCTGATCGCAACAATCGACTACAACGGACAACAAATTGATGGTCCTACAGCTGTAGTAATGAATTTAGGTTCATTGCGTAGCAAGTTTGAGTCCTTTGGGTGGCATGTACTGGAAATGAAAGGAAATGAAATGCAGCATGTTCTTGATGGGCTCAATGCAGCAAAACTAGCTACCGGAAATGGCAAACCAGTATGCATTATAATGCATACTGTTATGGGTAAGGGCGTTAGTTTTATGGAAGGTACTCATGAGTGGCACGGTATAGCTCCCAATGACAAACAACTAGAAGCTGCTTTAGCCGAATTACCAGTTACTGCCTTTGGTGATTATTGATGCTTTCGAACTTCTTTTTGGTACATTTGCAATAAGTAATATTATTACTCTATCATTATTGCTATGTTCTAAATACCTAGGTTTATGAAAATTACAGTTAGAATTTGTGTGGTGTTGGTTTTAAGTGTTGTTTGGTGTTCTGTTTTTTCTTGCAACAAAGGAAATAATGACACTTCACCCAAAGCCAGAATAGTGGGAAGGTGGGAAAAAGTAGGCTTTGGTACAGATGATAATTCTAATGGTTCAATAGACCAATGGGAAAAAAATACTGAAACTACTACGATAACAAACATTCTTGAATTCAAAAAAGATAGCACAGGAATAGAGTATACCACTCAGGCTCCTGATTTGGGTTTTAGTTGGTACTTTGGTGGTGATGTTTCTCTATATACCATTTACAACACAGGAGACACATTCACATACAAAGTAATTTTATTGTCTGGTAGCGATTTGCACATCACTACTATCAGTAAATTGGGTTTATCGGCTTATTATTACAAGAAAAAATAAAGTTGTCTCATTTTTTTGATTCCTTTATTTCTATTTTTACTTTCCAAAATCTTTTTACTTTTGACGTCTATAAAGTATGGACGTAAAATGGTTTAGTATTAGTCTCGCTGCTTTGCAAATTTTAATAATAATAAACAAATTTTAACTCAATGGCTAAAATCAAAGTGCTTAATCCTGTTGTTGAGCTGGATGGCGATGAAATGACCCGTATAATATGGAAGTATATCAAAGATAAATTGATACTTCCTTACCTTGATATAGACATCAAATACTTCGATCTAGGTGTCGAATATCGCGATGAAACCAATGATCAGGTTACAGTTGATGCAGCCAATGCTATCAAGCAATATGGTGTGGGCATTAAGTGTGCCACTATTACTCCGGATGAGGCTCGTGTTACTGAGTTCAAACTGAAGCAGATGTGGAAGAGCCCTAATGGTACTATCCGCAATATTCTGGACGGTACTGTGTTCAGGGAGCCAATAGTTATGAGCAATATCCCTAGATTAGTGCCAAATTGGACTGCTCCAATATGTATAGGTCGTCATGCATTTGGCGATCAGTATAGAGCTACTGATTTTGTTGTAAAAGGCAAAGGCAAACTTACCATAAAGTTTGAAGGTGAAGATGGTGCTACTATAGAGCATGAGGTGTACAATTTCAAAGGTGATGGTGTAGCACTTGCTATGTACAACACTGATGAGTCTATTATTGGTTTCGCTAGAGCTTGTTTCAATCTTGCACTGCAGAAAAAGTGGCCGCTTTATCTTTCTACGAAAAATACTATTCTCAAAAAGTATGACGGTAGATTCAAAGACATTTTTGAAGAAATTTACCACAATGAGTTTAAGTCTGCTTTCGAAAGCGAGAATCTTACTTATGAGCACAGGCTTATAGACGATATGGTTGCTAGTGCACTAAAATGGCACGGAAACTTTGTCTGGGCATGCAAAAACTATGATGGCGATGTGCAGAGCGATACTGTTGCTCAGGGTTTTGGTTCGTTAGGTCTTATGACATCAGTTCTGGTAACGCCAGATGGCAAAACTATGGAGTCAGAGGCAGCTCATGGAACAGTAACTCGTCATTACAGGGAATACCAAAAAGGAAAACCAACATCTACCAATCCTATTGCATCAATCTTTGCTTGGACACGTGGCTTAGCTTTCCGTGGAAAATTGGATAATAACGATGCCTTGATAAATTTTGCCAACACTTTGGAACAGGTTTGTATTGAAACTGTAGA
>JBIKKS010000391.1:0-2817 GCA_044360235.1 Flavipsychrobacter sp.
GTTGTTGCTGTTTCACCGCAAATGTTCTCACTTCTTTTATTGCAGCCACCTCGCTAACCTTGTCAGATACTAGCATATCTCTGATATAGGGCTCCGCATTTTCATCATTCAAATAAATATCTGATGCTTGTCTGTGTTCATTAAACACAAATGATAGATTGATGTTGTTGATGGCTTCCATCACTTCAGTATGGCTGTTCATAGCCACACTATTGCGCAGAAAGTACAGTGTAATAGCTCGGTACATAGCTCCGCTGTCTATGTAGTTGTAGCCCAGTTGCACAGCCAGAGCTTTAGCTAATGTACTTTTACCACACGATGAGTAACCATCTATTGCTATTATTATCTTGTGAGCCGACATACTGCAAAGGTAATAGATAAGCATTCAGTATGCACCCTAACTCAGTCACAAAATCAGGTAGCTTTTATTCATTTCAGATAATTAGGCTATTAAGTGATGGTTGCTTTAATGTTGCTAATTCCTCCGTCGTAAATTAAGGCCTCTTCCCAATTCACTTACCTAAAAAAAACAAAAACCCCTAAAAAGGGGTTTGTTGTTAAAATGTTCGTTGTTTATTATTATTTATTCCACCTAGATGGATCGCTGAATGTTTTTGCTTCGCTGAATCCAAAGTCGTTTACTTTGAGTGTAGCAGTATCTATTATCTGATAGCGCATTTCTATAGCACCAAACTGACCGTAAGTAACATTAGAGTAGATATAACCTACACCATGTAGTACTTTTCCTTCGTACTGCTGATTAGGTATAAACAATGAGTCACCTACTACTGTAGCTTTAATTGGAGTTTTGAAGTAGTTGTAAAAGTTTTTGATAGTTACATCATATACCTCAGTAGTAGCTTCTATACTTATAGGGTACTGTGCCGCAAGGGTGATGCTACCTTTCTCAAAAACCGTCCAGTTGCCCAAAAACTTATTACGAGATACTTTTTCGCAGTTTGTGCCTTCATAGCCCGATGGACAAACACACGATCCGCCGTTACACACACCGTTGTTAGCACATACTATGGTTTTGCACTTATCTCTGTTGCAAGATGAATACACCACCGCAAAGAATGCACCAATAGTAGCTATAGAAGAAAATAATACTGTTTTTAAGGTAAGTTTCATCGACATATTTGTGTTTAGCAATCTCAAAAATAAGCAAATAAGCAAAAAAATCAAAATACTGCAACCGTTTTATCCTGCCGTTTCTGATATGCATCAAGGGGATAAATATATTCCAATGAATGCAGCAAATTGTAAATCAGAATAAATATTTTTTTATCCTATTTTTCAACATCGTATTTGTAGGCTTTTATTGCCTTGTATATAGTAGCTGCCACCTTGTATTGCCCCTCTTCAGAGCTTAGGTAGGCTTCTTCTTCTATGTTGGTTATGAAGCCTATTTCTATTAGCACACCCGGCATTGCACTACCAGCCAGCACTTCCAGTCCCATCTGTTTCACACCCAGGTCATTGCGGCCAGCAGCAGTAAACTGTTCTTGTACCTTCGATGCCAGTATCACACTCTTTCCTAAAAAAGCCTGTGCGTATTGTGCTACTATTATAGCCGTTTGAGGGTCATTTTCATTCAGCAATCCCGGCTCATCGCTCACATTATCTCCATATTCGCCTATCGCATCTTTTTGTTGTCCTGATCTGTGCAGCCCCATTACATAGGTTTCCACACCGCTGCGCTTAGTCACATGGTGGCGCACACTTTTATATATGGGTTGTTTCACTGTTTTGCCTTTCTTTTTCACGCTTCGGTAGCCTTGCAGTGTTTTGGTATACGTAAAAGGAGTAGAGTTGACGTGAATAGATATAAACAAGTCTGAATTCGACTTATTGGCAATCTCGTGCCTTTCCACCAAGCTAGGATATACATCTTCGGTACGGGTATATATCACGTCCATGTTGTGCATACTGTCTTTCAGCAGTTTGCCCAGCTTCAGTGCCACAGCCAGTGTTATGTCTTTTTCATTAGCTATCGCTCCTCTAGCACCAAAGTCTTTACCCCCGTGGCCAGCATCTAGTACTATCTTCGTTACCTTTTTGCCTTTAGCATGCAAAAGGGTGGGAAGCGATACCAGCATCATTATCAGAATGCCTAAAGTGCGCATAATTATGTTTCACAAAAGATTAAATATACAAATTCACCCACAGTCGACCTCAAATAGTTATTTTTGCCTTCTTCATGAGCCTTAGCGGTAAATTTATTTCAAAATTCCCATCATTGCATCGCTTTGCCTGCTGCATGACCGCTATTTTTATAATCTTTATAACAAATACAGCTTATTCTCAGACAAAGACTGCGATACTAGCAGATACTACCTATTCAATCAACGACACACTAAAGCTAAACAAGGGTGCGCTGACCTCAGGGGCTACAGACACACTATCGGCGGAAGATAGCCTAAAAAAACAAAATCTGGCAGAGAGGCTGGGTATTAAAATATCGAAAGATGCACTGCCATCTGTAGTAAAAGCTGTAGCCCGCGACTCTGCCGTGCTAGATATGCAGCACGATGTGTTTTACCTCTATGGCAAGGCACAGGTAAATTATGAAGACCTGCAACTCAATGCTGGTCAGGTAAACTTTGTACAGTCTACCAACATTGTTACAGCAGCTCCCATGAACCTCGCTAAGGATACTGGTACCGACCGACCCTCTTTCAAGCAGGGTAGTGAGCGGTTTACATACGACTCCATGCAGTACAACTTCAAAAGCAAACGGGCTATTGTGCGCAATGTAAGTACTCAGTACGGCGAGGGTTTCGTTTTCAGCGAGCAAATAAAACGCAATCCCGACCA
>JBIKKS010000392.1:0-2813 GCA_044360235.1 Flavipsychrobacter sp.
GTTTTGGTAGCATAGTAGTAGGCGACGAAAACTATGGCGAAGGTAGCAGCCGTGAGCACGCAGCTATGGAGCCACGCCACCTGGGTGTTAATGTAATATTGGTAAAAAGCTTTGCACGCATCCACGAAACCAACCTTAAAAAACAAGGTATGCTGGCGATAACATTTGCAGATAAAAGCGACTATGACAAAATACAGGAAAATGACACTGTAGATGTTTTAGGTCTTACCACTTTTGCACCAGGCGTTCAGCTCACCGTAGTGTTCAACCATGAAGATGGTAGCAAAGACGAAATAAAAGTGAACCACACTTACAACCAACAACAAATAGAATGGTTTATAGCTGGTGGTGCGCTCAACGTTATCAGAGCAGAATTTGCCGCTAATAACTAATACAGTTTTTTATGTTTAAAACTACAAAACCCATCTTCGGATGGGTTTTGTAGTTAATATATATCTCTATAGCCGAATACTATTTCATCATCAACTCCTTGATATACTTTACTGGAGCACTGCCATAACTCAAAAACTGCTCATGAAATTTTTTAAGGTCAAACGCAGTGCCTTGTTTAACCATCATCTCTTGTCTTAAATTACATATCTCTGTAAACCCTGTAAAGTAGCAACACAGTTGCACTTGGGTCAGCGTCACTCTTTTCCATTTCCCTTCCGCCTCAGCTTGTTGCTGAAACGCCTCTTTCACTAGCAAGTTCATTGCTTCTTCTTTACTCATATTGTCAGCATGTACACTATAGTCCAGTATTGTGTTGCAGGTACTTCGTAGGTTCCATTTGTAGTACATCAGCCACATCTCTGCACTTGCTGCCACTCCCCTTACCTTGGGGTCTACGTCATAACCGTTTTCCAGCATCATCAGTTCTGTATATACCGCCCAGCCTTCTATCATAGCATTGTTACCCAGAATTGCTTTTATTATACTAGGCGATTGGTTGGCATACACCAGCTGAGTATAATGCCCCGGTATAGCCTCATGTATGTTCAGTATTTGTAGTATATATTTATTGTATTCCTGCAGGTAACTTTCTGCTTTGTCTTTTTCCCACCCTTCTAGGCTACCCACATTGTAGTAAGTATTGCCGTTCTTGTCATAGGGCCCAGGCGAGCTAATAGATGCACCTGCTACACCAGCCATATAGGCTGGCTCTTTGCGCACCACCAGTGGTTTGGATGGGTCTATGTACAGCAGATTTTTCTTTTTTATGAATTCTGTGAGTTCGGGTATTTGCTGCTCTATTGCTATCTGAAAAGAATCAGCCGAAACATGATTTTCAGACAGTTTATCTATCATTTTTTTTATGGCTTGCAATTTATCCGCAGGCATAGCTTCGCCAAAGTACTTTGACCACAATAGTCTGGTAGATTCATACATCTTATCATGCAATTCATCTTTACGTAATAGTGCCTTCTGATAAATGGATGCTGCATCATATCCTGATTGAAGTTCCAACTCAAATTTCTGAGCATACAATTCTTTCCCCAATCTGAAACTTCGTGGTGTTTTATGCTCTAGTTTACCCAACCATTTTATATAATCTTCAATAGCGGCAACAGCACTTTTGGCTCTTTTCCTTATTTCATTCTGCTCAGTGACTGGCAATGTACTTTTCACCAATGCCTGCTCAAGGTCATCGCCTAGCACACCTAGCCCACCCTTGTTTTGCTGTATAGCTAGGTCAGTGTGTTCTTTGGTTGGGTTTTTGAGATTTTCTTTAGCAGCGGCATAGTAGGCAGGCACTGCTGCAAGTTTTTTGTTTAGGTTTTTTAAACGTTCGTTGATGGGAGCATAATCATTGGCTAGCATCTCAGCAAACATACCTGATACATTATATCCTGACGGATCCCATTCATAGGTCCTCAAAACTTTTATACCCCACTTGGTATACTTCAACTGATAACGCATCAGATGATAGTCTGTTTTATTGGCATCGTTTAGCTGAGAAAGATCAAACTGCGATAATGAATCAGCATGCTCTGTACAAAACCTAATTTCTTTTTCCCTAGCAGCTGCATCAGATATTACCAACTTGTCGTCGTATAGGTGGTAACCAACACTGCTGGCCCAAGCAGGGTAAATTTCCCACATTGCAGTTACAAATCGCTCTTTGTAACTATCAAATTTTTTATTGGTTTCCTCAACAGGTATTGAGTGTGATATATATGGCATACAGAAAAACGAAATCAAAAGCAGTGTACAGAAGCGCATAAACGACATTTAACGGCAAACTTACTGCAATACTATTTCAGTTTTTCTGTTGTTTGCTTATTCCACTACACTTATGTGGTATGCAGTATCAGGCGTAGAGGTAAATGCCAGACACATAGCGCAGTTCTGCCCGGCACTATTAGGGGCTATTAATCGAAATGTGATATTTGACGCGGTATCTTTTTTGCCCCACGTACACGGATTAGCTACCTTAAAGACTCGGTCATATACCTTACCACTATCCATAGGGTCAGCCCACCCAAACTGCCCAAGTGTAACACTCTCATTAGCAAATTGCACCATAATATGACCACACATTGATTTTACCACTTTTCCGGTAAATACAGGGCCTGCTACATCTTCTGTACACCTTCTGCTACATGCACTTAAATGCAGCATACTTACCCCTAAAACACTGAAAATTAAATATTTCATATAGTTCATAGTTTGTGGAATCTTTACAGCAATAATTATACCAAAATACTACTTCACAATAATTTTAATTTTCAGAAAACATGAAATATAATTACAGATAAGCATTAAGTTTGTTTTTGTAAATCTACCAAACTCGAAGACCGTTTATATATGAG
>JBIKKS010000393.1:0-2809 GCA_044360235.1 Flavipsychrobacter sp.
CAGGTCAGCCCTGTATTAGTTCCTGCCGCTGTGCCTTGGTCGAAACGGTAATAGGCAACTAGGTTGCCGCTTGGGGCTGCATTGCAATTCATATTGTTTTGGATCTGCGATTGCGACCTCACCATAGTCCATATACGAAGTTCATCAAGGCCTCCGTTGAAGACATTGGAGCCGCTATATGTGTCGCCTATATATAGGGTATGGTCACCATTACCTACGAAACTGCCCGCCGCCGTGGCAGTAGCTACGGATATCCCGTCCCTGTATATGATTTTTGCTTTTGAAGTGTTATCAAATGTAAACGCCCAATGGTGCCAGTTATTATCGCTGAAGGTGGAAGATGCATCAAGGTCATCAGCGTAAAACGCAAACGTCATCGTGTTACTAGCCCTGAATCCTATATGCAGTCCCTGAGAAGATGAGGCTGTGCCTTGTGCAAGAACAAAATGGTTGCTGCCTGAACCATTACGTTTTGCCCAGAATTCTATTGTGAAGTCTTTGTTAGACAGGTCATAACCATTACTATGGCTTACTACTACCCTGTCGTTGCTACCATCAAAATTCAATCCATTAGCGGGCGTATTTACTGTTACTACTGTAGTACTAGAGCATCCAGGTATTACACTATATGTTATAGTAGATGTCCCAGCGGCCACGCCTGTTACCACACCAGTAGAAGAACCTATCGTAGCCACACCAGTATTAGCTGAAGACCATGTACCCCCACCTGAAGCATTAGATAAAGTTGTAGTTATACTTGTAGACAGCACATTATTTCCCAAGAAACTTGTAGGCAGCGCATAAACAGTAACCACTGTAGTAACAGAAAAACCACATTTAGTATAAGAAATAGTAGCTGTACCAGCAACTACACCAGTAACAACCCCAGCAGCTACAGTAGCAACTGCAGTGTTGGTTGATGACCATACACCACCGGATGTAGAACTGCTAAGCGTAGTAGTAGATCCACTGCAAACACTAAGCGTACCAGTAATAGGGCTAACGACATTGACATTAGTATAACCGCCTATAGCGCCAGATACGAAATTGGAAGTAGACCCAGACAAAGAAAAACCACTTGAAGTACCACAATTTTCGTTTCCACTGAAATCTGTAATTGCTGTCAAACCAGTATTGGTGCCACTAGCAGTTCCTTGATTGAAACGATAATAGGCAACCAGACCAGACTGCTGTGCTACATCATTGTTCATATCTGCCTGTATTTGTGCTTGTGTTCTGGCTACACTCCATATTCTGGCTTCGTCCAGTGCACCTGTAAAAAACTCACCATATCCCGGTTGAGCACCCATCACCAAAGAATTGGTATTAGTGGTAAGTGCACCAGAAGTGGCAAGCGTATTTGCTACCACACCATCTATATATAGCGTCATCAAACTACCATTATAAGTTATGGCACAATGATGCCAGGTACCTATAATGGGTGTGGGATAAGATGCTGATAAAGTACGCCAAGTACCCCCTATGTGTAAATAAGCTATTACTGAATTCCAGTTATTATCAGTACGTGGAAAGATATACGCATTGTTGTTTATGTTGTTCGATTTGGATATCACATTCTGAGTGCCGTTCGCTGTGCTAGATACATTTACCCAAGCTTCTATAGTGATATTGCCTGAAACATTTAATGATGAGTTGTTAGGAATAGTAACAATATCGTCTGTACCATTAAAGTGTAATGCATTGGCTGGGGTGCTGACGGTAATTGTGGTAGGTATTGCACATCCTGCGGCTGTGTTGTAAGAAATTACAACAGTACCTGCAGCTACACCATTTACCTTTCCTGTAGATGAGTTTACGGTGGCTACACCTGTATTACCAGATGACCACGTCCCTCCTGCGATACTAGCAGATAAAGTGGTGGGAATAGCTGTAGTAAGAACCCTAGAACCTGCTATGCCTATTGAACTATAATATACCTGCTGGTTGCACTCCATTGCCAGTCTCTCACCATTTGAAATAGCTGATGGAAATAGAATAACCTCCCACATATTAAGTTCATAAGTACCAACATTATTAAAGTGTCTACCTATTCTCATTATATCCATCGTACAAGGCAAACTCAAACTTCCTGAAAAGTCATTAATGCCGTTTTTGAACATATTGATATTGTTAGAGCCATCCCAAATCAAAGTAAAAGTATTGGTGAATGGAGCAGATTGTGTTGTACCTGTGTTGATAATAGTACCAGCATCATTTCTGATTTGGCCCTGATTATCGCCCTTTATAGAATAAACAGGAGTTCCAGCTACGCTGCGGTCTATAATATGGCTAGCTGTACCACTTTGTAGGTTATAAACAGCACTTAAAGTACGAGCGTTCGTGATAGAATAAGTAGAACTACCACCATCTATGAACGTATTGCCATCAAAACGCACTGCTGGCATGGAATTACTTCTTAAAACAACGCCAGCACTCACAATCTGTGGTTGACTGCCGTTAGTAGACTGTTCTGCATTATTTGCATTTCCACTCTGGTCATACCAAATGGAAACAAAACCATTGCCAGCCCCAACAAACGTCTTTAAGGCATTAGTATCCAAATGACCACTACCGTCAAAACCAATTTCTGTGGTATTGTTATCTGAACTTCTACGCACCCGAATGAGGTTACCAGAATAGGTGGAACTAAGACGCCTTAATGAATACGCCACCCGAGACGGTGACGACGCAGATAAGCCTGCAAGGTTTAAGGTGTTTTGCGCTTCAGCGCTATTTGTTGCTAATAGCGAGGTGAACAATAGAGTAACTATTAAGTACAACCTTGATGAATTATTCATATCGTTAATTA
>JBIKKS010000395.1:0-2794 GCA_044360235.1 Flavipsychrobacter sp.
CCCAATAATGCACCCTAGATGCCTGTATGTACTTGAAATAAGCAACATTATTGATATGCCCAAAGAGGTCCATTTCGCTCCAGTCGAGGCGTAGCGAAAGCTTTACCGGAAAATTAAGTGTATTGTCCATATTGCAGTTGATGGTATACCCGGCAAATGTAAGAATAGACGGACTGGTGGTGCAACAAAAGGCAAACAGTAGTACTAAAATAATCAGATTTACTTTATAGCTTTGGGATAAATAATGAGTCTGTTATGAAAAAGATGCTCTTTACACTATTAATCTCCCTACCCTGCCACGCTGCCATAGCCCAGCACAGCATATTTATGCAGATACTGGAAAACAAAAAAATATGCAACAAAGAGGACGAGCTTACTTATTTCTTACAGTCCAATTCTTTTGTGCGCAATATCGAAAACCAATACCAGCACCACTATGCAGTAGCAGGCACATTTTACACTACCACTATCATCAACGATAATGAATGCTATGCCATTTACCGCACAGACAATGTAAAAGATTATAATAAAATAAAAGCCACCATCACCACCAAGTGTAGCAAAGAACTAGCTGCCGACAAAACCGTATGCTACGTATGCGATGCGCAGCGTATGAGAGACGTGCAAATCATGTTCTCGGGCTACTCAGAAAAAGACAAAAACTACGAAATTCTCATTTACCAAAACCCTCAAGAACACGAACTACCTTATCACCAGTCTGATAGAGTAAAGGTGAGTAAATAGGGGTGTAAAAATAAACGGAGTTGCGGATATGAATTTTTCTTTCTTCTAGACTTACCCACCCACCGGAAACACGATATGAAACGTAGTACCCTTGCCTAGCTCACTTTCCAGCCATATATCGCCATTGTGGGCGCGTACTATCTGTAGCGAAATAGATAGCCCCAGCCCATGAGCTACCTCGCCCGATGTACCGGGTAGTTTCACATCTGTAAACATATCAAAAACATGTGCCTGGTTTTGCTCGGGTATACCTATGCCATAATCTTGCACAGCAATATGCACATTATCTCCCTCCTGTATCAGTGTTATATCTATGTTTGACCCCTCATGGCTAAACTTAATGGCATTGCCCAGTATGTTGTTGATCACCCGGCGCATCTTGTCTTTGTATATATAGGCATACACCGGCTGTGAGGGCAAATGCGGTATTATGGTTTGCTTTTTAGACTGCGCCCCAAAACTCAGCAGCTCCACCGACCTCCCCACCAACTGATTGATATCTGTTCGGTCCTTGGTCAGGGTTCTTTTTATTGTATTTTCGGCCGCTTCCAGTATGTCCTTGCTTAGGTTTATAGAGTTATTGCTGGCTTCCTTTATCAGGTTTATCACTTCCAGTTGGTCAGGGGTGTAATTATCTTGCTCGTAAAGCAGTATATCAGTCAGAGACACTATAGCCGCTATGGGGTTCATTACATCATGCGCTACGGAGTTCAGTATTCGAGTCTTATCCTTTTCCTGCACTTTCAGTTCTTCCAGAGCCACTTCTAGTTTGCGCTTCTGTTCATTCACTGTATTGTTTAGGTTAGTAAGCAATTTTACGTTCTGCTTTGATTTATATGCATTCCTTAGTATCAAAAACAAAATAAACACCGACATACAAGCCAGAATGGTCACAATGATAAGGTATGTTTTTTGCTGTTTTTTATCCTCTATCAGCAGGTTTATTCTATACTGTTTCTCTAGGTCCTTTACCCTCATGTCAAGGTCGGTCTCCATTAGGGCTTTGTTGGCACTTACATAGTTTTCATTCAGCAGTGTATACAATCTCAAGTGTCGGTAGGCCTTCAGCGAGTCGCGGGCATGTTCGCTATACTTCCACATCAGTTTATTCCACAACATCTCCACCTGACTGTCAGGTAGCGTGTCCAGCTCTGCTTTTATCTTATCAAGCGTTATCTTAGATTGATAAATATCTCCGGTTTTGAAGTAGAGATCAGCAAGTTTCACCTGATTCACTATGGCATCACTATTAGTGTATCCTTTTTGCAGGTTTATTCCTATTGAGTGCTCGTACAGTACCTTGGCACTATCATACCTGCCTTGGTGCATATATACCTCAGCCATATTGCCATACACTACAGCCTTTGGTGCCTCATATACATTGGGTAGTTTATTCTCAAACTTTCCAGTGCCGGCATTTAGGTAATCCATTGCTTTGCGGTAAAAGTACAGGGCACTGTCATACTTACCCACAGCATTATAGCACAGCCCTATGTTATCCAACATTTCCTGCCTGAAGTAGAAATTATTAAAATCTTCAGGGCATGCACCAGCCTGATAATAGGCCTCTGCAAAACGCTGCGCCGACTGCTGATAGCGCTGCTGCCTGTATAGAGTCATGGCCAAACTGTATGAATAAGTGCGCATGGAGCAAGAATCCTGATTATTTACTGCCAGTATTTGCGCTATGTTATAATAATTGTACGCGTCATTATACATTCCCTTCGCAAACAATGCATCGGCCTTCATATTGTAAGCCACAATACGCCACTTGGTTATATCGGGGTGCTTTGTTTCATTGGTATTGTCCAGCACACTCATCATGCTATCTGCAATATCTATCGAGCGGTTATAATCCCTTCTCTTGTTGTATATGATATTGCAGTAAGAAAAATAATTTATATGGTCTGTCAGTGATAGAGGACTCACTTTTTTGTAGGCAGCAGTCACAAGTGCTAACGACTCTTTTTTCATTCCCGAATCAGATAGCCTGTCTGCCACACTAAACACACTATCTAACGTACCATTAGTAGCTACATGGCGGTGTTTT
>JBIKKS010000397.1:0-2788 GCA_044360235.1 Flavipsychrobacter sp.
ATAAAATATATTTCCGTTTGTAAATAGGATGTTACGGATCGGCGTTTGCTACCCTGTTTCCGCCGTAGTTAGTCTTATTTTCTGACCAACTACCTGTTTCCGACCGGCGAACTGAATTCATTTCAATTATCGATTATCATGCCTATCGCCCACTCGTCCCCAATTTGAGCGTAGAATATATTGATTTACAAAATTTATGCTTGGCGTAGACTTCCGTCTACGTCATAGTGGCATTCGGTCTCCAGACCTGCATACGTACTTTATCAGCCCCCCCACTGTTCCTCGTTTTTTACACCCAGTCCCGATTTTCTTCGGAAAGAACCAGATGATACAACGTTTGCAACCCATCCTACTCCTACACTACCTCCAACAACAAATTGGCATCTACATGCAACTGCTTATGTACTGATTTCAAAAAAGCCACATCAGGTCTCTGTTTGCCATTCATTATCAACGACAACTTGGCATTACTTACCTCTAGTTTTTGCGCTACTTCTGTTTGTTTTAATCTCATTTCATACATTTTCATCTCTATGATCCCAGCCAATGTAGAAGGTGGTTTTATTACAAAATTTTGTTTTTCATAAGCCTGTGCCATCAACGCTAATTCTCTTATTTCACTGAGTTCAGATTTAGTCACATTATTACTCCCCTTGCTCATTAAGGAGTCTATTTTTTTCATTACATTTTTGTAATCCGTTTCTTTTTCTATTGTCGTATTGTGGTTTTTCATTTTATTACTATTTATACTATTACTTAAACAACACTAGTTGTGTACAACTTGTACTGGCAGTGTGTAAGATTTAGATTTAAACCAAAGAAACATCCTTAATTCTATCATAGTCTTTGTGCAGCAGTACCTTTCTAATAAATACTGTCCTAATATCAAAAAATATCATTGCTACAATTCTATAGTTACCTCCACCTACATTAAAAACATATCTATCATTACCCACTGAATCAACCGAATTAAACAAATTTTTCATTTCATGAAAACTATTACAATCAGCATTCTCAAATAATCGATACCAGTTATTACAAACATCCGTTGCCTCTGGATGTTTATCTATAAACTTTTTTATAGCAGTGTAACTTATTAAAACCATCCAGTTAGCTATTTATACAAAGCTACAGATTTTTTTAGATATTCTAAATAATTTTTAGAATTAAAAAATAGCTTTTTCCCGCAGGTCGTACCTAAGTCAGGCGCAGTAGCAAGTTTCCGACCGGCAAACTGTATTCAACCTGTTTGGCTTAGGTTGTACCTAAGGCAGGCGCGGTAGCCGGTTTCCGACCGGCGAAATGTGGCCGATTTGCCGCCGTAGTTGGTCCCATTTTGCAGTAGGTTATACCTTCTGCAGTATCGGTGGCCGGATTCTGTCCGGCGATAAGAAGTATTATATTTGTAACTATGAGCACAGGTTACCAGATTCGCGACCAAGCGGCAATGTACTTTGTTACGAATACTATTGTTGACTGGGTGGATGTCTTTACGCGTCAGCGATACCGGGATATAGTAATAGACAGCCTTAATTTTTGTATCTCCCAAAAATGCCTTGAAGTGCATGGCTACGTCATAATGAGTAATAACCTGCATATGCTCCTGCGGAGCAGTTCTGCAAATCTTTCCGATACCATCCGCGACTTTAAAAGGTTCACTGCGAGAAACATAATTGATACGATACGAAATGCCCCCGATGAAAGCAGGCGTGACTGGATGCTTCACCGATTTGGCTGGCATGGACGAAACAATATCCTGAATACAGAAAACCAATTCTGGATACATGATAACAGGCCGGAAGAAATATATTCTCAGAAATTCTTTTTACAGAAGCTTAACTATATTCATGAAAATCCGGTACGTGCCGGAATTGTAGCCAGAGCAGAAGAGTATGTGTATAGCAGTGCGGCAACAATAATTCTTGGTAAGCAAGGGTTGATTCCTATAAAAATGGATTAGTTTTATTTGCCGGTCGGATACCGGCAGCCGATCCTGCCGTCGGTACAACCTACGGCAAACTGGGGCTGTACTGTGACGCATTTTCTTAACCCAAATACTGGAGTCAACGTAATTTCAAGCCCTTCTGGTTATTTTATTAGCGGTTGGCAGCTTAATCCTATACAATTTCAAAATGTTTCTAGACATGGAGGTTTATAAAATGGAAAATATAAAAGAAAATAAAGGAATATCTGTAAAATTCACTGACGAAGAAGCTATCGTGTTATTTGAATGGCTGTCAAAATTCAATGAGGCGGAACGTCCTGCACTATTTCAGGACCAAGCGGAACAGCGTGTCCTTTTTGATCTTGAAGCTGAGTTGGAAAAGGTCATTTCACAGACTTTTGATAGTAATTACATAGAAATACTCTCAAGTGCTCGACAAAAAATAAGAGACGTTGACTTATAATCATCTTATCAGCATGACCATTCGTAAACTATTATTTATTTCCACTGCTTTCCTATAGAGAACCCTGCAAAAAGACATGCCTGCCAAGGGTACATCTTCTGTCCAGCCATTATCGGTAGCTTCTCCCATTTGGCGCCAATGTTTTTGACTGGTGTCTAAATTCGTGCCAGTGTTTTCCACTGGCGATTAAAACAAAGAAATCAGAGCAGTCTAACGAAAGTTCCATAGCCCCACTCGTCCCCGTTTGCAACGGGGATGCTACGGAATGGCGTTTGTAACGCCTCTTTCCGTCCTCGTTGAGTCCTCAGTTGATCGCAGATTACATTGATTTATAAAATTTATGTTTAGCGTAGACTTTGTCTACGTCAAAGTGGCATCCG
>JBIKKS010000396.1:0-2788 GCA_044360235.1 Flavipsychrobacter sp.
GGAGCTCTGCAGTTATATACGCCAGCATGTGACGGCCTTCGAGCAGTCGAGGGGCATACCTACACTTTTTACGCAGCAGGTGCGCAGTATGGGGGTAACGGTGGGCAGCTTTGTAGATGGAAAGGTGTTGCAGTACAGCCTCTTCGACAACCGACTAAAGAAAGACCTGCTACGCAAAACCATGTACAACATCAAGGACAAGTATGGCAAAAACACAGTGCGCAAAGGCAGCGAACTATTCATCCCAGATATCATGAAAGATGCCATTGGTTTTGGGTCGGTAAAGGATATGCTAGTAGAAGAGGGAGTAATAAAAAATAAATACCTGCTAGAGGAAGATGAATGAGGAACAATAATTTATTGAAGCTGATATAAAACCTAAAAACATGGTAAACCAACAAGCCGATAGCCGTTTTGAAAAAGGCAGAGGAGCGCAATACAACCCTAAAAACAGATTTCTGAAGGGCGAGTATGTGCAACAGCATACCGAAAGTATAGACGACTGGGAGCAAGAGAAGCGCACCACCGAGTATATTTTTGATGACAGTAAAACTATTGTCAATAAAGTGACCAGCCCCGATGTGGGTATGCTTTACTCTGCCAATCCTTATCAGGGGTGCGAGCATGGTTGTATTTATTGTTATGCCCGCAACAGTCATGAGTATTGGGGGTATAGTGCTGGTGTAGACTTTGAGAGCCGTATAGTAGTGAAGCGCAATGCACCAGCTTTGCTTCGCAAGTTTTTTGACAATAAAAACTGGGAGCCCGCACCTATATCGTTCAGTGGCAATACCGACTGTTACCAGCCCATAGAACGCAAGATGAAAATAACCCGTGCCTTGCTGGAGATATGTCTGGAATACCGCAACCCAGTGGGCATCATCACCAAAAATGCATTAGTGCTGCGCGATATGGATATCCTCAAACAGTTGGCAGCACTCAATTTGGTGCGGGTGTTTATTTCAGTTACCTCGCTCGATGAAGATTTGCGTCAGCTCATGGAGCCACGCACTGCATCTTATCGCTCACGGCTCAGTGTACTTAGGAGATTGTCGGAAGCGGGGATACCAGTGGGTATCATGAATGCGCCACTCATACCTGGGCTCAATGATATGCACATGCACGATGTGCTAAAGGCAGCTAGCGAGGCAGGGGCAAAGTGGGCGGGCTATACGGTGGTAAGGCTCAATGGTGCTATTGGTGATATATTCAAAGATTGGCTGTTCAAGGCATTTCCCGATAGGGCTGCTAAGGTATGGAATCAGATATGCGAATGCCATGGAGGTAATGTAAACGATAGTAGGTGGGGCAACAGAATGGTGGGCGATGGTGCTTTTGCACAACTTATCAGCGATCAGTTCAAGCTCTACTGCCGTAAGTACCATCTCAATGAAACTAAAATGGAAATGGAAACCGCGCACTTCCGACGATTAATTAATCGTCAGTTGTCATTGTTTTAACTATATCACGAGTGTTTTTAAAAAATCTCCATGTAGCAGTGTTCTCCCTGTGCAAAATCAATTATAGATATTTTGTTTTGGGTGAGTAGTGTACTGATATAGTTAGTAGTTTGATTGCCGCAGTTTAGTTTGATGACTTTAGGTGGACATCCAAACAGTCGGCTCATATCTGAAAAATCGAAGTCTTTTGTGATGATAATATAGCCCTCGTTTTTTGCAAAGTGCCATATTTCGGTATCATTTGCATTTAGCAGTCCTTCTGATGATACATGGGTTGTAGGCAGTATGCCATGCATTCGGTCGATAAGTCTTCTGGATAAATTTTCATCCAGTAAATACTTTGAAGTAATATCAGGCATTTGTGCTGTAGTTGATGTTAGGGTTATGCAGCAGCAATAATATACTTTTTTTCTGCATCGGCAGCATACGCCAGGCAAGCAAGAATATCATTTTTTGTCAACTCCGGAAAATCTTCAATTATATCATCATGACTCATGCCGGCAGCCAGATACCCCAATACATCTAATACAGTGATTCGCAAGCCTCTTACGCATGCTTTGCCGCTTCTTTTTCCCGACTCTATTGTTATATATGCCCTGTAATCTGTCATTAGATGACTATTTATACACAAAGTTAAACAATTGGCTTGTATCGTCAGTTGTCATTGTTTTAATATTGGGTGTATGCGTGCTGATTCTCATTCTGCGCATGTATTTTTGCGGTGTCACCAGCCCGATACTACGGTAATGCAACACAAAAAATCTGATCTCCTCATTGCTAATAAGCAAGCAGACATACTTACCAAAAAGCAAAAAGAGTTCAATAAGCTGGTGAAAAAAATAGACGAGAAACGAAAATATCTCGATAAGTTTTCTCGTGAATTAGATCACTGTCTCGATTTCTACAGCAAAGAGGTTTTTCCGCTAGAACAGCAGTTTCTGCAGTTACGTATCACGTGTCTTAAGTTGGTGTTCCCTTTTTTCAGCAATAAAAAAACACTGCCCAAAAGAGATATAAAAGTATTGGGTGAGATACTCACCGGGTGGTTGGGCGATATTATGGCACTCAATCGTAATGAGCCTGATGAAGAAATGATAAAAATCATCGAAGCAGTAAGCGGTGAAAATTATCACGAAATGAAGCGCGAGCAGTTTATGGAGATGAAAGAAGATATGGAAGAAATGTTCAGCGATATGGGGCTGGATATAGACCTCAGCGATATGGACGAAAACATGAGCGAAGAAGAAGTGGTGCGCAGGATGAAAGAACTGCAAGATGAAATGAAGCAAAGGATGGAAGAAAAAGAAGCTAAAAAAGCAAATAGACCC
>JBIKKS010000398.1:0-2787 GCA_044360235.1 Flavipsychrobacter sp.
ATAAACTTCCATGCTACTTTTAACATCGTATCATTTTTTGAGATTGTCAGATATATCTACTACACATTCCACCCTACTATTCAGCAGTAATTTATCTGGCTGATCCAACATGATCTTAATAGTTCTAACCCTACGGTCTTCCTTTTCGCCCGATTGGTCTGTGAATAACGATTTCTTCTTGAGAAAAGACAATGCCTGATATACCACTCCAGTAGATAATGTGTCTTGCGAGCCTACATATCGTATACAGGCATTTTGTCCCACCATTACTTTGTTGGCATATAGTTCATCTATTTCGCACACCGCTATTGTTTTGCCCTGTGGGCTTATCTGCGCAAAAGCAATGCGATTGTCTATTGCACTACCTACAAGGGTACTAATCTCCAGTATTTTGCCATTTATTGGCGATTTTATGATTTTCTGATTTCGCTCTACCTGTGCCAGCAGGAGGCGTGCTTTAGTTTCGTACAGTCTGCTATTAGACACAGCTACAGTAGCTTTTGCACGATTGAGATTTGACTGAAGCGACTTCAGATTTGCCGTAGCATCATCTACTGCCTGCTGCGTTTCGGCACCTTTTGTCAGCAATCGTTCTTGCCGCTGCACTGCCAATAGTGCATTAGTGTATTTAGCTTCATATTCAGCTACAGTAGCCTCATCAACCTTTATTTGTTGGGTTTGTGTTTTTATTTCGGTAGTTAATTGTTGCACTTTTACATCCTCTAGCTGGTGGTCTAGTTCCAGTATAGGCGTACCAGCCATAACGGTATCATTTTCTTGTTTTAGTATTACCTGTACTATACCATTCACCGGAGATGACAATTGAGTAATTTCATTTTCAGGTTCAATTTTGCCTATACCCACAACCTGATTTACTGCTAGCTGAATAGTATCTTTTTCTGCTGCAGCACTTTTCTTTTCGCCCGAACTGGTACAAGAACTAAGTATTGACAACAGTACTAATAAGTTGATGATTGGTTTCATAAATCGATTTTTATTTTTGAGCTTTCTCTTCTTCCATGGGCTTATCAGAAATGCCACCGTCTATTACATAAATGATACGATCTGCAAAAGGGGTAAGTCGGGTGTCGTGTGTCACTACTGCCACAGCCTTGCCCTGAGTGGCCAGTAGTTTCAGTTCATTCATTACTATAGCTACACTTTTTATATCCAGCGATGCGGTAGGTTCATCACAAAGCATCATTTCTGGGTCTGTAACCAGCGCTCTGGCGATAGCCACCCGCTGTTGCTGGCCACCACTCAGGTCATTGCTGAGGTTTTTCATACGGTCGCCCATGCCCACTTTTTCCAGCGCCGCAGTAGCCTTTATTTTAGCTTGTTTTTCGCCTACACCCTGCAATACCAGTGGCATCATTACATTTTCTAGGGCGGTGAGTGGTGCTATGAGGTTAAACTTCTGAAAGACAAAACCAATTTTTTTAAGCCGTATCTCAGCGAGACTTTTTTCGCTCAGTTCATTTACCTTGATACCACCTATCCACACCTCACCAAAACTAGGATATATAACACAGCCCAAAAGAGACAACAGAGTGGTTTTGCCAGAACCTGAGGGGCCAATGATAAGTGTGAGCTCGCCAGATCGCAAATCTACAGAGCTTGCCTTGAGTGCAGTTATTACGGTATCGCCGGCTTTGTATTCTTTTCCTGCACCTATTACTTGGGCTACAATCTTGTTAGGGGTCAGCATCTACATTACTGCTTTATTTACGTAAGGTACAGTTTATGCAACTGACAAACATTGATCTTGATCATTTAGCAATAAATGAAAGAGGTTTTTCGCATTTCAAACACCACTGGAAATTGCTAGCAGATATCTGCTTAAAGTGGTTCGTTACGAGCACTTTAACAATCTTTAATAAGCCGAATAGACTATTGTAACATTGTTCGCATTTTTTGATTCATTTTTATTCCAGACTTTATTCTGTCTATCCCCGGCCCAAAGCACGTTATTTGTTTAGTCTTGCAGTCTGAAAAATAATCCTAAATGCAATAACAAGACTTAACTACTTAGTCTATCAATTAATACTTTTCGCACGAACTTTGATTTTATTAATCTCAGCAGACAATTGCTGTTCATTCTTAAATCGCACTCTGGTTACATAACTTGTTTTAACAGGACTAAACCCACAAAATTTCAAGATGGCATTTTTTATCAGATTGGTACCTGCTGACCTGTAAAACAGGAAATACCATAAAAACGGGGCATCCATAGTAGTAATAACATGCGCACTTCTACCACTCAATAATTTATCCCACATTGGTCCTTTATCGTGATACTTAAATGCAAAACCAGAATAGAAACTACGGTCGAATAGTCCTTTTAACAAAGCCGGCAAGCCGCCCCACCATGTAGGGTAAACAACCACAAAATGATCTGCCCACAATAGTTTTTGCTGAAAATCTTTCAGATCAGGCTCCATTTCCTGAACGACAAGATAACCTTCATGCAAAATAGGATCGAATTTCAACTCTGCAATATTGACTAATATTACTTCATTACCTCCCTCTATGGCTCCGTCTCTATATGCCTTACATATTGCAGCACTAAGGCTCTTCTGCTTATTGTTACCGTTAAGAATGAGAATTTTCACAGCTTTTTTTTGTCAAAAATGCCCCATATTTTAGTTTATTCTCATGGCAAAGAGCATAAAATAATATGATTGCTGTCATACATCAGTATGCAGACAATTAGGCTGTTTTGAAGAAAATAAAAAAGAGCCCTACGTTTCTATCTAGCTCTTGCTGTGAAGTCGGGGAGATAGGGGA
>JBIKKS010000399.1:0-2768 GCA_044360235.1 Flavipsychrobacter sp.
ATATGCGGCACGTGGTGGAGTGTATATCAGTACTTCGCCCGTAGTGTCTAACATGAACAAAGACATATGGAAGCCAGAGGAAAAGGGCTCTATACGCACTACAGATGGCACTGTGTTTGGGCTGGATCATTACACTAATAGTACCACAACGGGCTTTTATGTGGGGTTGTCGCGAATCATCAATATGCGCTTTCTGACGAGCAGCAATATAGAGGTGGATGAAAGTGAACGTAAACTTACTTCGTTTTTTAAGGAGACTTATCTTGATATTTTGATAGCCAATACAACCTTCGATCCTTTTCAGCGTGGGGGTATCAACTACCAGATAGTGGCTGATGCTGATGGTAGCTTCAGTACCAATAATGTGGGCTGGCGACTGGGTACCAGGCTGGTGAACACTAAGAAAAAGAACGGAATGGGAGCCTATGCCGAGATAGGTATGCGCCCGGGAGTCTTTGGTAGGGGTATGTATGGAAGTTTGGGTTTTAATCTGGCATTTACAAGGTAGTCCTTGTTTGATTTTTTATTCGTCACACAATTCAATTGTATCTTATTTATTACGCCTCACCCCATGCGGGAGAGGCGTTTTTTCGTTTTGGGTAATGAGTGGAATGAGGTAAATACGTGTTTTTGCGTAAAACAATACTACTAAAGTGGTATTTTATCGGGGTGCGTTACGTGTAGCTTTGCACAAGATAATCTGGTAATAAATACCACTTATGAGGATGATAAAGTAGTTTCCACCCCTTGTTTATCAAACGACAACAGCCGCCCTAGATAAGGGCGGCTGCTTTGTTTTAGCTAGTCTCAGTTGTTGTGTCATTATTTGCGAGAGGGGTGCGCTCTTGCTTCCAGTAGTCTTTCCATTGCTGGGGGGTAAGTGCATCTTCTGCGCTAAAGTTTCCAATCTTGGTGCGGCGAAGTTCTTGCAGATAAGCTCCACAACCCAGTATATCTCCTATGTCCTTGGCTAGTGAGCGTATGTAGGTGCCGGTGCTACAGGTGACCCTAAAGTGTACCTCTGGCAGGGCTATTTTGGTTATTTCAAATTCACCAATGGTTACGGGTCTGGCATCCATCACTATATCTTTGCCTGCACGAGCCAGGTCGTAAGCACGTTTGCCATCTTTTTTTATGGCAGAGTGTATAGGAGGCACTTGCATAATATCGCCGGTGAGCTGAGCAGCGGCAGCAGTGATCTGTTCGTCTGTGATGTGGCCAAAAGGTAGCTCATTGAAGGGAGTACTCTCGAGATCGTAGGTTTCTGTAATGGCACCCAAATGAAAGACACCGGTGTATTCCTTGGGCAATTGCTGGTAGCCTGCTATGCTTTTGGTCATTTCGCCAGTGCAGCATATGAGTAATCCGGTAGCCAGTGGATCGAGCGTGCCGCAATGACCTATTTTGGCGCGAAGTGCTATTTTTATGCTGTTTACCGCATCAAATGAGGTCCATTTGTATGGTTTGTCTATCAGAATCACCCCACCTTTTTTGAGCTGGGTGGGCAAAGGTTTTTGTTGCATTTGCTGCAAAGGTAGCTATATAGCCCTAAATATACTGCTATGTGCTGATGGCATACAGTAAAGATGCCCGATAAGCGGGTTAATGTACAACCAGTAACTTGCCCTTGATGGTAGACTGGGGCAGGTGAACCACAAAAAAGTACATGCTTGCAGCAAGATTGCTGGTATTGATAGTGAAGAAGTTATCGGTGGTTTCTATGCTTTGTACCGCCTGACCAGAGAGATTGTACAGCAGCAGGGATACTTTTTTGCCATTATTGGAGAAGAATAGACGACTTTGTTGGTTGGCGGGGTTAGGGTATAAATTATAGCCACCAGCAGAAAATACGTAAACATACTGAGTGGCTGTGATGCCTGTAAGCCCAAATTGTAGCTTGTAAAAGTTAGTCTTGTTAGGCACAGGATTTTCGTCGGTGAAGAGGTAAGTCTGGGCACTGTCTGTGCTGCCGCATACTCCGCTTATTTCGACTATCGGGGTGTAGGATATTTGGTCTTCAGACCGTAGTATAGTTATGCCATCGCAGGTATTGCCCTGGCTTATTGTCCATCGTAGGTAGGCTTTTCCGTCTTTTACCTCGGCTATAAAGTTGCGGGCAAATGTTGATTGCCCCATTGCCCTAGTTGCTGCAATTGCCAATAGCAATAATGAAATAATTGTTCCCGCTCCTTTCATAAACATCTTGCCCACATACCTGTACATAACGATATTTATGTGGCTATATTGTAAGGAATGATGACAAAAGATAAAAGGGACCAAGAATGGCCCCCTCTCGAATCAACCACTCAAAAGGTTAGGATTACATTTTTTCATGTTTCCTTTAGTGACTTATATTATTTTTTGGATTGTAGCATCATTGCTAAACAGATATACGAGTAGAGTTTTGAATTGGTTTGTAGCATTGACATATTATTAATGCTGATAGAGAACCATAGAGTGATGTTTGCCGTAAATTCACAAAGGCAACTCAATATCACTATGCATGAAGATGACCAAATTCTTATCATTCGAAAGAATGATTTTCTGGCAAAACTGACGGAAGATGAATATAATGCGCTGAACATTATACACAACTTTGTGGTGGCTCGAAGAGATGATTATATCTATTTTGATGCTGGCTTTCACAATAAACTCTACTTTATAAAAGAGGGTTTTGTGAAGGTGGGTAATGTAGACGAAGAGGGTAATGAACTAGTGAAGGAGATACTACAACCAGGCGATGTGTTTGGGCAGTTCAGCCTAGATCG
>JBIKKS010000400.1:0-2761 GCA_044360235.1 Flavipsychrobacter sp.
TTGGTAGGCTTTTTTAGGGGTGATACGAAACACATAACATTCCTGCCCCTGATAGGTAGACTGTGTGATGTTGAAGTTGTACTTTTGAGCCTCATCTGCCTCGAATATTGATGCTCTATCAGCCATAAATGGCACGCCAGAAACTTTGGAGCCTGGATTGAAAATAAGCTGTTTTAGTTCTTCTTTGTTTTTCTCCAGTTTAGATTTGGCAGGAAGGTTCATTTTGCCGGCCACAATATCATCCTCATTGCAAATGGTGCTCTGAGGAATGAACAAGTAATGAAACAATGATGCGGTGTAGTAATTGTACTCGCCATTTCGCTTGTTATAGTTGCCAGTAGTAACTTGCTCTGTTATTTTTGTACTGCGGCAATTGTTTTTTATATCCTGCTGAGTTATACAATACTCAGAAGCGATAAGAGAGTTTTTCTGTTTGTGATAAACTTCTATGTTGTTTTGAGCAGTGAATGGGACTAGGTGCATGCTTCTGAAAGCCTTGTAAAAAGTGGTGTCATTTTTTACACGTCGGATAAATGCGTTGATATCAAAACCACTTTTTACTACAAAAGAATCCATACTTACCGGCTGCGAAAAAATACTGCCTGTGTCCATTACTTGAGTATAACTGGTAGTAGCAAGAAATGTACTGCCTGTAAGTATGGTAGCTAATAGTGTGTGTGGGGCACCTATTGTCACATGCTTGATTTTAGAATAATGTCTGCAAGTACTAAATCGGCTGGATTGGTAATTTTTATATTGTCCACATCGCCATCTACGAGGTGAATTTTTATCCCTGTTGCTTCTGCTACTGTGGCTTCGTCAGTAAAGCTGGAATTATAAGGTTGGTTGAAAGCAGGTATTATAATGTCTGTGTGAAATGTTTGTGGCGTTTGTATAACTTTCACGTTGTCTCTATTGAGTGGCTTTGTGTTGCCTTCACTTTCTATCATACGGATACTGTCTACTACTGGTACAGCAGGTACTGCGTTGCCGTTATCTAGTGTACATTCAAAGCACCTTTGTATTACTTCTTGGGACAATAAAGGTCTTGCGGCGTCGTGTATAAATACTATCCCATTGCCACTTATTGCATTAAGGCCATTTTTTACACTTTGAAATCTTGTGTCCCCACCATTTACTATTGTTACGTTTATTTTAGGTATGTAAGATTTGAGTATGGTTTCGGCACTGTCAATATCGTCTTCTGGCGCTACTAGTATTATTTTTATTTGTTTGAAGGCATGTTTGAAAGCAAGTATGGAATGACAAAGGACTGGCATGCCCATTAAGTGCAGGAATTGTTTAGGTATTTTATTGCCCATACGTGTGCCTTTGCCGCCCGCAACTATTACTGCGAAGATCTTATTGTTGTTCATAGTGTGAGTTATGTAATGAAGTAGTATGTGTATCTAATTATTTAAGTGTAAGCAAAGGTAGTAATCAAAAATTCTGTTGGGGCATGGTGTTAGGAAAAAATGGTCTTCAATGGTGCTTTTGAATATTCGTATTCACTGGTTATAAAATCGTGGGAAGTGACAATTTGAGATTATTTCTGTTTTTTCTTAATTAACGTAATATTATTAAATATATGCGTTTAATGGTTTTGCCATAATATTTATGTCTGGTTTATCCTCCCAAAACTTTGTTAGTATGTTGTTTTTTGTTTTGAAAACCGTTTGATAATAGGTTTTTTATGTACCGAAGATGTGTTGTTTTACAACAAGCATGATAGATAGTATTTTCTGTTAACATTATTGTGACTTGTGGTTATAAATATTTATTTGAATGTCCCTTAATTTTTGTTGATAACGAGGCATTTTTTCATCAACTGCTTCAAACGCCATGAATAACTTTAATGCAATACTAGCGATTATTAAGAAGAATTGTTTGGTGCCTGGAACTCCCTGTATAGGCTGCATGTGACACATAAAGCGCGAGCTGGATAGTGGATATCATGAACATATCGACTTCTATTTAGGTTTTCTGAATGACCTAGAATTGATAGAATATGACACGCAGCTACAACTAATAACACTCACCGAAACAGGTAAAAGCACTACAGCTTTGTTTGCATAAGCTAAGCTGCTAATGGTGAAAAATCCCCCGCTGTAGTATTGCTACAACGAGGGATTTTGTATATTTTTAATTAGTTATACTAGCTAAATGCGTTGATACCTGTCACATCCATACCTGTAATGAGCAGGTGAATGTCGTGTGTACCTTCATAGGTAACTACAGACTCCAGATTCATCATGTGGCGCATAATGCTGAATTCGCCAGTGATGCCCATACCACCTAAAATTTGGCGAGCCTCGCGCGATACTTTCAGTGCTATGTCGCAACTGTTTCTTTTGGCCATAGATATCTGAGCTGGTGTGGCGCGGTCTTCATTGCGCAGCACACCCAAGCGCCAGTTAAGCAACTGACTTTTGGTGATTTCGGTAATCATTTCTGCCAGTTTCTTCTGTGTAAGCTGGAAGCCTGCTATAGGTCTGCCAAATTGTTCTCTTTGTTTGGCATAACGTAGTGCAGTGTCGTAGCAGTCCATAGCACAACCCAGCGCACCCCAAGCTATACCAAAGCGTGCACTTGACAAACAACTTAATGGACCTTTAAGCCCTTTGATGTCTGGGAAGATATTAGTCTTAGGTACTTTTACGTTATCAAATACGAGCTCGCCGGTGGCAGATGCACGCAGCGACCATTTGCCATGAGTTTCGGGAGTAGTGAAGCCTTCCATACCACGCTCTACCACCATACC
>JBIKKS010000029.1:0-10222 GCA_044360235.1 Flavipsychrobacter sp.
GAAACAGACTCGAACAATCCGAGTATTTTATATTTGTATTGTTCATCTTTTTGTAATTCAAAAAGTGAATCAAATACTTCTTTAGTTAGAAACCCTGCTTTGTATTGAGGCATTCTTATTTTTTTACATTATTAAGCTATGTAGCATCACAACTGAAACATAAATACAATAATAATCAAAAATAATTATATTTATTGCAAATGAAGAAAATATTTAGTCGACGAAGCCATTTGGCTTAACATTTAGCAATGGCTTAAATTATCCATTTGATATTCTCAGGTGTTAGAAATTAAGCACTATTCTATCCCTAAATGAATTTGTACTTCACGCAATGACACCAGTTTGTAACTAGCAATCTGTTTTCCACATTCAATCATTAATCAAGTGCTTCGCTATGCAAGTGCCAAGACCCATTTTTATCCTACATTATACCAGTCTAAAAGTAGTGCTATACATGACCTCAATTAAGGATTGCAATAGTTGCAATACATTGGGTCTTCTGTGTTTTTGCCATGCGGATATTTCACCTCAGACCTACACGCACAATGCACGCACTCATAAACAAACGAGTAGGTGCTGGTTGTAGGTGCGCCACAGTCACTGCAGGGTAGTCCGGGGCGGGCTAATTTGATATCATATCCTGGTTTGTGGCAATCGGGGCAGGTGCTTTTTATGGTTTGTAGTAGTTTATGCGTTGCCTCTACTATCACTTTGCGCCTAGTGGGGTTGCACATAGCACGCATGTCAGTTTCCAGAAATGCAGCCCCGTACTGCGTTATATGTCTTTCGAAGTTGTTCTGCAGTTCTTCCCACGATGATATGCCTTTTATGGTGTCGTCATTATTGTCCTTCTCCTTTCTTATTATCAGGCTGTGAGAGGGGAATAATGAAGCTTCTGCAAACCTTTTGGCGCTAGGCCAATCGTGAAAAAGATCTCCATTAAAATTTGTTTCAGTGCTTATTTTTCTAACCTTTATCTCGAGATTATTCTTAAGATCTATAAACACCAAAATCTCATCGTCGCATGGCACAAATACCATAGTAGGGTGTGGACCAAAAGACCCCTCACTAGCTACAGCCATATCGCATCCTGTGATTTCGCAGGCGGCCATACACTTCAGTCTGGCAGTAGCCAAAGGATCATTGCTTCTTTCTATTTCACCAGAAAAAGTTCCATACATATCTGTATTAAAACTGTCGGGCACTATGTAATCAATACCTAATTCAGACTGCAAAATTGGTCCAATGATAGCTTCTTTGCCATGCATTGTGGCAATAGCCAAGGTTCTACCAGCAAAAAAATCAACTTGTGTATTCTCCATTTTTTATGCCTAATTTTTCATTTTTACATCCTGATATTAATATTGTGTACTTATACAGGAGCAAATATAAATGCTTGATAAACACAGTTGAAGCATTTTTGTATTTTCTCATTATGCTTTTAGATGATGAAGTGGCGTTTTCATAAAGCAAGGTACAATTGCAAACCACTTACGCACCAAAACGCATGAAAACAACGAAAATAAACCGCCAAAACCGGCAATCATATTTACCCGATATTAATACTGTGAAATATGTAAATCATAGCCCTAAACCGCGAAAAGGGATAACGTACCTTTACACCGCAAAAAGTTAGTTTATGAAAGAAATGCCCATTACCGTTCGCCGGTCTATAGAGTTGCTGGGGCTATGCGCCGTAGGTGTCATCATCGTTACAGGTCAGGCAGTTATCATGCCGCTACTCATGGCATTTTTTATAGCTATTTTGCTCCTTCCCTTGTTCAGGTTCTTTCGCAAAATACGTATACCAGAGGTCATAGCCATTGTGTTGTGCATAGCCACCCTATTTGTGGTTATAGGTGGTGTGATAACATTGTTGTCCTCACAAATTGCAGTCCTTGTCAACGACATAGACCCTATTAAAAAAAACATAACGATACACTGGAATAATATCAGTGCGTGGATAAGCACTAAGCTACACTATACAGCAGGTGAGCAGCTTGTAATGCTGCGCAAGCAAGGCGAAAACATGGGTGAGAATGTAGCAGGTTATTTTCGGAATTTCTTTGTTTCACTGAGTGGCGTGTTTGTATTCCTTGGTTTATTGCCAATTTACATCTTTCTCATACTTTTCTATCGCCACCTACTGCTACGTTTTGTATATCTATGGTACAACGAAAAAGAACACCCCAAGGTACAAGAGGCAGTGCGCGAAACAGAGGTTATAATAAAGTACTATCTGGTAGGCATCTTGATACAAATAGCATATCTCATAATACTTGTAGGAGGTATATTATTTGTTTTTGGCATTAAACATGCCATACTCATAGGTGTTACTTTTGCTATTCTTAATCTTATCCCATATCTCGGTCCTCTGGTCGGTAACTTTGTTGGTGTTATACTTACACTCACTACTTCACAAGAAATGTGGCAGATTTGGTTTGTACTCGGAGTTATTGCATTTGTGCAGTTTCTGGATAACAATATACTCATGCCACGTATAGTAGGCTCAAAAGTGAAGGTGAATGCGCTGGTGAGTATTGTCAGTATCATTGTAGGCGGGGCAATGGCTGGGGTATCTGGTATGTTTCTCTCCATACCGGTTATGGCAGTTCTCAAAATCCTGTTCGATAAGTCGAATAAACTATCGCAGTGGGGTGTACTGCTAGGCGATGAGCGCCCTGCTCAGAATCCTGACAATAATCGTGTTTTGAGTATTAAACTAAAACTTGAAAAAAGGAGAAACCAGCAATTGGAAAGCGAGACAAAAGATATTGCAAGTAAAAGTGAGTAACGATTATTTTACAAGTATCAGGGTAGTTGTTGTATTAAGTTTATGTTTGGCACCTCGCTGTGTAATTTGTCAGGTACCAAACATAAATTAATTAGTAAATGCTATACTTCAGAGCCACCTTCCTTCAGCAGCTTGGGGTAATAGGTATAGGATAGCACAAACAGTAATAATGGCAACATTAGGAATGCTATGCTGGGGTCAATAGGTCGTGTTTTGATGATAGAATAGATAGCTGCTATCAGGTTGAAAACCAAGCCAGCATATGCCCATTCCTTTTGTGAAGAATGGCATCTTGAAAATTGTTATTTCGATTCAGCATACTTTTTAAAGCTGTTCATAATAGCTTGCCAGCCCATTTGTTGCAGCTCTAGGGAGTTCTCATTTTCCGCTTCAAATGTTTCTGTGACCTTTGTGCTATCACCATTTCCGGCGAAGTGTATCACTACTTTTCTGTCATCGCCCAGTGTATAAGCTATCAGTTCATGTTCTTTGATATCTGTGTATATGCCCCAGAAGTCGAAACCCATACTGCCGTCTTTAGCTTCCATTCGGCTCATTATTTTGCCACCTATTTGCAGGTCGTTAGTAGCGTGTGGTGTATGCCAATCTTCAGATGCACTATTCCATTGAGTTATATCTTCAGGGGTGTTCCATAGTTTCCATACTTTTTCTACCGGACCAGTTATGGTGGCACTTACGGTTATTGTTTGTTTGTCCATTTTATGATGTTTTAGTTGGTACGTCAAATATGCAGATTATCCCCAAAATGTAACATGGCAGGTAACGACAAAAATTGGGGCTATATGCGACAATAAAACTAAAGAACCACTAATCTAGGCTGATGGCAAAAAACCAGAAACTCCCTTTAGCGGTGCGCCAAACAAGCCAGGCAACAGGTAGATGATAAACGTAAACAACACAATGGCAATAAAAAAGGTAGCCAGCGATACATACTTTTCGCCATAACGGTTGCGATTGGGTGAGTAATCTTTGGGAAATTTGATATACCCTAGCATGTACAAAGCTACAATGCCACACACCAGCATTACCAGTATAATGAACATATCTCGGCTAAGGAGATTCCAGCCCAGTAATATGTCGGCATAAGAGAAAAACTTAATGCCAATGAGTATAGAGATGAAACCCAGTATCACTTTTATCTGATTGAGGAACACCTTGGAAGACACGAATACTTTTAGAATCTTGGGGTAAAGAATAGGTGTGCATATTCCCATTGCAAAGCCAAACATACTCACTAATGGTCCACCAAAACCGACATCGGAGGTGAACAACAGTACAATTACCAGCATAGGTACAAGTGACGAAAAAGCTACTATGGGTAGTGTAAGTGCCATAAAAAATATACCTATCGGTGTGTCTGTTTTTGCTTTTGTGGCGGTAGGGTCTGTCCAGGAGGTAGGTAGTTTAATATCGAAAGCGCCTATGAAAATAAGACCTAGCCCTACAAAAAGACGAAACAATATAAAATTGAACAACCAATGACTAGTAAACTTGCTTAGCCCTGTTACATTGATGACAATAGCTATAACCAAGCCCAGCAAAGTGAAAATACCAGTAACGGAAATGACGTATATGAGTCTGTTTTTTAGCCCTTGTTCTTTAGTTAGGCTTCTAGGAGCCAGTACGCCTGCTGTGATGGGTGATACTGCGTAAATGAATGGAGTGAGTACTGTGAGCACACCCACAGCCAGCGACTTGAGTAACAATATCAGGTAGATAAAAATGGTGGTATGTAGCATATCAGGAACGCTGTAATGGGGTTATTGCATTTCTTCTTATCCTTATTCCACAGTTTATTAGCTTCGGTCTATGTTTATCTAAATGACTTAGTTGAGTCCGTCGATAATGGCAACTATTTTACTGAATGCATCTTCGTCTTTTATAACATATTCTTCTGCACCTTTTCTTATTGTTTGCAGGGCTGTGCCATAAGCATCTTGGCTCGATAGCATTATTACGTGTATGTATTTGTTGATGCGTTTTATCTCTTCCAGTATTTGCATGCCATTTTGGGCATCTTTGTTTTCAGAGTTTAGGTTGTAGTCTAGTATTACTACGTCAGGTTGTTGTCTTAGTTGTTTCAGGCAATCTTCGCCAGTACCAAACAACACGATTTCGTGCATGGTTTCTCTTGTAAGGAAATCTTCCAGTGCCATTGCCATCATTTCGTTGTCTTCAACGACAAATATTTTCTTCGCAATTTTTTTGGCCATAGTAAGGCGGATTTTTATTCAGTATTTTGGCTACTCATTTCAAATGTAATATTTATTGCTGAATTTTTGGTAGCCTAAAGTTATCAGTAAACAAACTTTTCAAAGACATATTTGCTTTTTATTTATTGGCATATGCTTGTAAATCAGGAGATGGGATGGATTTTGTTGAGGCATTTTTATTTATCAATACTCCATCTTTGCACATATGCTTACCTCATTGTACATTTAGACCATATTTCAATCTATAACATGCGGCAGAAGATACAGGAGCGATTATTACAACCGCAAACATTGTTAATTGTATTTATAATAGCTGCAGTGGGCGCTGCGGTGCAAATGATATTATTGGGTACACACCCATTCATTATGCCCAAGCCAGGCACCTTCCCAAACGATATCATGAACAAACCAGAGTTCATGAATCAGTTTAATGGTAAACAAATGACGGAGTACAACAACTACCTCATTTTTAAGCATTCCTTCTTTCACTTGCTTGATGGTACTAACCTTTATACCATATATCCAGAGAGGCATTGGGACTTTTTTAAATACAGCCCGACATTTGCACTGTTTATGGGCACTATGGCCTACCTGCCAGATGTACTGGGACTATCTATTTGGAACATACTCAATGCAATAGCGGTGTACTATGCCATTCGTATGTTGCCATTTAAGACCAAAACCCAATGTATGATACTTTGGTTTGTGGCTATGGAGTTGCTTACTTGCCTGCAAAACACCCAAAGCAATGGCCTTATGGCTGGGCTAATGATAGCTGCTTATGGTTCTATGCAGCGGGGTAAGTCGGTGTGGGCAACCTTATGGATAGTGCTGGCTACCTACATAAAGGTATATGGTGCTATAGGGTTCTGTCTGTTCCTTTTCTACCCAGATAAGATAAAGTTCATATTGTATTCTGCTCTTTGGATGGTAGTATTTGCAGTACTGCCACTAGCTGTAACACCTATGCACACCCTAATAGATCAGTATAAATACTGGGCAGAGCTGATGATAGCTGATGCACAAGCTGCTACGGGTATGTCAGTGGCAGGCTGGCTGCGTACATGGTTTGGCATAGATAATGTGAAGTCCACTGTGAGTTTGGTTGGTTTGGTGCTGTTCCTGATACAGTTTGTAAGAATAGATGTGTACAAAAATGAGGTATACAAACTACTCATGGTGGCATCTATGCTGATATGGGTAGTAATATTCAATCATAAGGCCGAGTCGCCTACATTCATCATATCTATAGCGGGTGTAGCTATCTGGTATTATGCTACACCCGAGGCTACATGGCGCACAGTGGTATTTGCGATGGCATTTATATTTACTAGTTTAGGTACTACTGATATCTTCCCGCCTTATGTGCGCAATCATTTTATATACCCATATACCATAAAGGTAGTGCCCTGCATAGTTGCATGGGTGCTGGTGTTTGTAGATATACTTACGCTAAAGCGATCGGCAGTTATCACCCCAGAAAGGTTGCCTGTAGTGCAGTAGCTGTATTAAAGAGTTAGAGGCAAGTATTCTACTCTAGCAAAAAACTGCTATCATCGGCTGGCAGCAGATTCAGGTTTACGTCCATACCAGCTATTCCTTCTATAGAGCCCTTGATGTGGGCTGTGCTGAGTAGTACTTTTTCCAGTTGTTTTTCGCGTGCTTTCCATAGTTTTTCCATTTGGTCGCGCTCGCGCTGAATAGATATGCGCATACTCATAAAACCTTCTCGCACGGCTGTCCACTGCTCTGAAAACTCAGTACTGATGAGGTAGTTGTATAGTAGGGTCATTTTATCGCCCTTGTTGTCTTGGCTTTTTTTGGCGTTGTACACTTTCAGTATTAGGTCGCGCAGCACAGCTACTACCGCTCTTACTTCTCTGAAATTGCATATCCATACACCTTCACGCTCCCCAAAGCTGTCCATATCTTTTGGCGTAGCCTGTGTTACCAGCACTGCAAGGTCAGAGCCGGTGGTGCGCATATCTACCTTTAGTTTTTCTATCCAGTCAGTACCAAAGTCTTTGGTACGCTTACTTTCAAAAATGATTTTGCCACATTCTTGTCCGTAGCTATTTCTTACAGTCAGTATGCAGTCGGCGCCACGTTTACCTTTGCCTACCTCGCTTACTACATCAAACGGGAAAGTGCTGCGTAGTAGGTCTTCCAGAGCCAGTTCCTGCACCTCGCCTTGTAGCTGCATAGAACCTTGTTCCGACTTACGTTTCATTTCTTCTATCATCCGTTTTTGATCTTCCAGTTGCTTGTCGCGTTCTTTCAGCTTCATCTCAAATTCGGTGATGTTTACCTTGTTTTTTTCTTCTAGGTTTTTCTTTACATCTTCTTCTATACGTTCTCTTTCTGCCAGCATTCTGCGTTGCATTTCCAGCTCCAGTTCTTGTTCTTTGGTTTTTAGTTCCTGCATTTTGCGCATGAAGTCCAGTTCTTTTTCGCGGGCTTCGGTCAGCTTGCTTTCTTTGGTTTTATTATCGTCTTCCAGCAGGCGAAGTTTGTGTTCGTAGTCGGCGCCTACTTTTGCCTGCATTTCCAGGCGAAGGGTAGCCTCCATGAGGCGTTTTTCGTCTTCCAGTTTTTTAGTGAAGTCTTGCTGCTGCTGCTGTAGTTGCTGCTCCCGTTTGCGGTACTGATCTTCTTTGTCTTTTTGCTGTTGTTGCAGTTGGTTTTCGCGTTGCAGGTATAGCTCTTCCCTTTCCTTTTGTTTTTCCAGCCATTTTTTATTGAACTCTTTAGATAGTTCCTCTCTTACCGATTGGGCAATGGCGGCTGTGGGTTCGAATTGGGTGTTGCAGTTGGGGCAGATAACAGATGTGGACATAACCAAAAGTAGAAAAATATGCCCTTATACTGAAATCGAAACATACAATCTTTAGTATCCCTATACCTCTCAACTGCTTTTTGCTGTATTTTACACACAATATGTACTTACGTAGCTGCCTGATAGTGATATTTTGGTGTGTTTCTTTGTCGGCTCAGGCACAGTCTGTAGCAGAAAAGAAGGCAGAGTTGGTGTATAATAAAGCGCTAACGTACAAGGCTTCGCGCCAGCATGATGCTGCCTGCAAGGCTATGGAGCAATACTTAAAATGGATGCCTGCTAATGCTGATGCGCACAGCCTACTAGGCCAGTGGTACTTTGAGGGACATTTGTTTGAGAAAGCAACAGAGGTTTTCAGGATGGGTACTATAAATTGCAGAAATGGAGGTAGTCGTTTTGCAAGGCCACTTACCCGTAGCCTTATATACACAGGTAAAACTGCGGAGGCATTGCAACTCATCAATAATTATGCTACGATACGCGATAGTGCAGACTGGAATTTTTTGCTAAGGCAGGCGATGTTTGTAACAGAGGCGCACAAAAAGTCTTGGGGAGTATGGCCACAAAGTATGGGTATGAGGGTAAACACAGAATATCCGGAGCTTTTTCCGAGTATGGCAGTAGATACCCAATATCTGTACTTCACCCGTCGCATACGGAATATGGATGAAGACCTGTATTATGCTCAGGCCGACTCTTGTGGGGGATGGTTGGCGGCTCGTAATATGGGCGACCCACCCAATACATCCAATCAGGAATCGGCACAGTTTGTATCTGCCGATGGGCATTATTTGTTCTTCACCCGATGCGAAAATAGAAGTGAAAACGGTGCGGCTGAAGGTGGTTGTGACCTGTTTATGGCATACAGACCTAAAATGGATACGGACTGGACCGTAGCTCAGCCATTTGGGCTTACTATCAATACTACTGCATTTGAAGGTATGCCATCGCTTTCACCCGACAACAGGGAACTGTATTTTGTAAGCGACCGGCCGGGTGGATATGGTGGATATGATATATACTATTCACAGTTTGATAATGGACTGTGGCAGCTACCGGTGAATGCCGGACCGGGTGTAAACACGCCGGGTAACGAAACAACACCCTATATAGCTACGGATAATAATACACTATACTTTGCCAGCGACTACTGGCCGGGTATGGGTGGCACGGACTTGTATATGAGCAGGCGCAAAGGTGTAGGGGCATGGAGCAAAGCACAAAATATGGGGTATCCTATCAATACCCCACACGACGAAAAAAGTGAGTATATATCACTTGACGCAAGCACACTGTACTTTGCATCTGACAGGAATGGACCAGCAGGCAATTATGATTTGTTTCAGGTAGCTATACCACCAGTAGGTGCACCTATGCCAATGAGCTACCTGCAGGGCAGGGTAATGGACAGTATATCCCGTACACTGCTCAACTCAGCTGCTATGCTGATATGTAATGCTGCTACTGGTGATACGCTTTATGAGCTACGCAGCAACAGGGGCGATGCTAGTTATGTTATCACACTACAGCCTCTGCACAGCTATGCTATACACACTGCTCGCACAGGCTACCAGTCTGTGAGTGATACTGTATCGTTTACTGCCGAATACAAAACGAAACCCCTGACCCACAATGTGATGATGCTACCAACAGGGTATAACCCAATAATACCAATCAATGATAGCCTTATAGCTACTATACACTTTGATGTAAACATCACAGAGCTATCGGCCGCAGATAAGCAACAACTGCAGCATCAAATGAGCCCATGGCTAGAAGAGAAGGGTATAGTAATATATGTAAATGCATACACAGACAATACGGGTACGCCCATGATCAATGAAGGGCTATCGTACAAAAGAGCTGAGATAATAGCAAAAGAGATAAATTCGTCAGGTTTTGAAGAGGGGTCTGTAGTAGCGAAGGGCTGGGGAGAGGCCAACCCAATAGAGACTAACGATACAGAAGAAGGCAGGTATAAAAACAGGCGTGTAGAAGTGATAATACGCAGATGACGCAGTAAAAATACATAGTTTTGTTATCGTTTCTTATATCTATTGTTTGTAATAAAGTTTGACATATCTTGTGTCAAATTCAAATAATCATACTTACGGCCATGTAAATAGCTGTTTTTGTACAGTAATACAGGTTTATCGCAGATGATTAATAAAAGATACACACTACTAATCCTTGCTATGGTTTTTGCTCTGGCTTCTTGCTCAGAACAAAAACACCGCCATGTAGCTACTAATGGTACGTTAGATAGTGTGTTTAGTGTGGCAGACAGGCTATCTGATTCGGGAATGAAAAAAGAGTCGTTAGCACTTGTGACTGCTGCCTACAAAAAAGTGAGCCCTC
>JBIKKS010000402.1:0-2739 GCA_044360235.1 Flavipsychrobacter sp.
AAAGTAACCGCCAAAGATCACGATTTAGCCGCCGCCATAGATAGACTCATCCCATAACAATAAGTTATCCTTCAGGGCTGTCTACACGTTCTATCTTGGTTATACCCTCCAGTGCGCTCAGTTTGTTGCAAAACATATTGAGCTCTTCCCTGTCATGTACAAATACCATTATAGTGCCCTCAAATATACCATCTTTTGAGTCTATACTCAGCGAGCGCATGTTTAGTTTCAGCTCGCCCGATATGATGTTGGTTATTTTCTGTATTACACCTACATCATCCATACCCGTAATGCGCACACCAGTGAGAAAGGAGATTTCTTTGTTTTTAGCCCATTTTGTTTTTACTACTCGGTGGCCATAATTAGCAAGTAGTTTCGCAGCATTGGGGCAATCTGTACGGTGTATTTTAAGCCCTTCACCCGATGTTACAAAGCCAAATACATCATCTCCCGGTATGGGTTGGCAACACTGTGCTAGTTTATACAGTACTTTGTCCGACCGTTCTCCGAATATTACCAGTTCTACACCTTTGCCATGTTTTAGCTTCAGTGCATCTTCATCTACCAGTTCGCGAGTGTCATTTTTTATCTCTCTCGACTGATGTTGCAATTTATCTCCGTATAGTGTATAGTTTTTTAGCTCATTGAGATCTACATTACTTACCGCTATTGCATAATACAAGTCGAGGGGCGATGATTTTTTGTAATGCTGCACCAGCTCATTTATATTATGCTGAGAAAGGGTAGTATTCATCTTTTCCAGTCGTCGTTTCAGCATATTTTTACCTGTTTCGGCAGTCTTGCGCTTATCTTCTTTCAGGTATGCTTTAACCCCTGATTTTGCTTTTGCTGTTACCACAAACTGCAACCAATCTTCAGAAGGATGTTGTTTAGAAGAGGTTATAACTTCTATCTGGTCACCACTGTTAATTTTGTGGCTCAGTGGCACGAGTTTGTAATTCACTTTTGCACCTATGCAGCGTGTACCCAGTTGTGAGTGTATGTCAAAGGCAAAGTCAAGTGCAGTAGCACCTTTGGGTAGTACCCTCATATCGCCCTTGGGCGTGTACACATATATTTCTTCAGTAAACAGATCTAGTTTAAAATCCTGAATGAAGTCCACAGTATCTGTGTTAGGGCTAGCCAATACCTCACGCAGATGCTCCAGAAAACTATCTAGTTTACTTTCCTGAGCGGTGGGTGCACCTTCTTTGTATTTCCAGTGAGCTGCCAGTCCTTTTTCAGCTATTTCGTTCATGCGTGCAGTGCGTATTTGCACCTCTACCCACCTGCCACCAGGCCCCATCACTGTAGTGTGCAGTGCTTCATATCCATTTCCCTTGGGTACGCTTATCCAGTCTCTAAGTCGCTCGGGGTTGGGATGATAAAAGTTTGTAATGATGGAGTATACTTTCCAGCAGTCTTCTTTTTCGCGTTCTGGTGGTGATTTTAGAATTACCCTTATCGCAAATATGTCATAGACTTCTTCAAATGTCACATGTTTGTTGCGCATTTTGTTCCAGATAGAGTTTATGGCTTTAGGTCTGCCATATATCTCAAAATCCAGTCCTAGATGTGACAGTTCTTCTTTCAGCGGTTTTATAAATTCATTTATGTACCTAGTCCGTTCTCTTCTGGTTTCTTTGAGCCCACGGGTAATATCCATATAGATATCTGGCTGCGTAAACTTAAGTGCCAGATCTTCCATCTCAGATTTTATTTCATACAATCCCAGTCTGTGTGCTAGTGGAGAATATATGTAGGTGGTTTCAGAAGCTATTTTTAGCTGTTTTTCCCTGTTCATGCTATCGAGGGTGCGCATATTATGCAGCCTGTCGGCAAGTTTTATCAGTATTACTCTTGGGTCTTCGGCAAGGGTGAGTAGTATCTTTCTGAAGTTCTCTGCTTGTATTGTACTATTGCCTCTTATATCTACTACATTCGATATTTTAGTAAGTCCATCTATAATCTTAGATACATTGTTGTTGAATTCTCGGGCTATATCTTCGAGTGTTATTTCTGTATCCTCTACAGTATCGTGTAGCAGCGCACAAATGGCAGATGTTACACCCAATCCTATTTCTTCCACCACTATGCGTGCCACCGCCAGCGGGTGAAGAATATAGGGTTCTCCCGATTTTCTTCTGGTGTTTTTAT
Source organism: Flavipsychrobacter sp. (assembly GCA_044360235.1). Classification (GTDB taxonomy): domain Bacteria; phylum Bacteroidota; class Bacteroidia; order Chitinophagales; family Chitinophagaceae; genus Nemorincola. The sequence continues at coordinate 2,158 of JBIKKS010000402.1, forward strand.
GTGCTTCTACCGCCATTTCAAAGGCATGCCTCAGCAACGATTTGTCACCTTTTTTTATGTTTTGCTTCAGTGCTCGTAGCAGAGCACGGTATTCTCTGAGTATTATTTTCTTCTCTTCCTCTTCCGATTTGTCATACACGCCGAGTGGCGCAGTTGATTTTGTGTCCATATGTTTTCAGATGATCTCCGTACTATAGCAGTAGTACTTTGTGTGATTTAACCCCTTACACTAATTTACGACAGTTTTCCTGATTAAAAAGTAAATAGCCACTCATTATCTCAATTTTATCAATTTGCACTTTTTCCTCAGTATTCCGTAATTTCAGTCAATAATTATACGCTATGCGATTTGTATTTTTTATTCTTTACCTATCAGTAATGTTTACTACTGCTACAGCGCAGAAAAAGGAACTTTTTTCACGTGCCAGAATAGAGCTGGATCAGCAACACACTATAACTGGTTTATCGGCACTAGGCCTGGCAGTAGACCATGGTGAACATAAGAAAAATACTTTTTTCATCTCAGATTTTTCTGAGTCAGAATTAGAACAAGCACGCTCTGCTGGTTTTAAAATCAACATA
>JBIKKS010000030.1:0-10198 GCA_044360235.1 Flavipsychrobacter sp.
ACTACGTGGCGGAGTAGTAACGCTAACTGGTACTGGCAAAGGAACAGTCTCAGATTTAGATGGTAAGTATGAATTTGTTGGTCTTACAGATGGTACATACGAGATAGTCTTTTCTTACACTACCTACAATACGTATAAACAATCTATTGCTATATCTGGTGCACAGGATATAGTGTTAGATATGAAAATGATGCCTGAGATAACAGTATTGAAAGATCAGGTTATAAAATCTGCTCGTATTACCTACACAGAAAACGCAGTAATAAATGAAATAAGACAAAGTAATGCCGTAGTAAGTGGTACCAGTGCAGCACAAATATCTAAAACCATGGATAGGAATGCTGCCGATGTTGTGAAACGCATACCTGGTGTAACTATACAAGACGACCGATTTGTGATAATAAGAGGCTTGCCTGACAGATACAACACAGTTTTTCTGAATGATGCAGGCACACCGAGCAGCGAGTCTGATAAACGAGCATTTTCATTCGATATGATTCCAGCAGGATTGATAGACCGAGTGCTTATCTTCAAAACACCATCACCCGAGCTGCCAGGAGATTTTGCTGGAGGTATGGTTAAGGTGTATACATCATCATTGCCAGATAAAAACAAAATTACTGTTAGCCTTCAGACGTGCAGCAGGGAATTTAGTACGGGTACTTCGTTTAATTATAACGCACCTTATAAAAACGACTGGATTGCAAAGGATGACGGTCAAAGAGATATACCAGCGGGCATACCCGATTTTATTACAACCAAGGATCCAACGTACAAACAAAATATAGAAAAGTGGTCTAAATCATTTGGTAATGACTGGATAGTAAGTAACACAAAAGCTAATCCAGACTTTAGGGGTTCCATTTCTCTATCAAATGTTATTAAACTAAAAAAGATAAAGATTGGTAACGTATTAGGTGTCTCTTATTCTAATGTATACACCAACTTCAATACACACAGACAGGATTGGGATTCTATAGCAAAAGTATATAACTACAACGACCAACGATCTGTAAACAATGTATCAGTAGGTATACTTGAAAACATGGGTGTAGTAATTGGCAATTCGAAAATAGAGTTCAAAAACATCTATAATCAAGTAGGGTCGTCATCAGTAACATTGCGCAAAACTATACGTGACACTGTCAACATAGCAGACAGAGATGAAAAAGCCTATGCTATGGCTTATGAAAACAGAACTACTTATGCTGGACAGCTTACAGGTTCGCATAAAAACACTGCAGATACACGTAAATACACCTGGACAGTTGGTCATACTGATATTGTAAAAAATCAGCCAAACAGACGTATATTAAAATATGTAAAAGACCCATCACAAAGCGATTCATTTTATAGATCACAAGTATCTAGTGCGGTTGACATTCTAAATGGAGGTAGGTTTTATGCCAAGCTAACTGAGAAAACATATAGTTTTAATCATCAGTATACCCAAACAGTAAAAATTGGTAAAAGCTATGCATTTGATTTGACCGCTGGTAATTATCTGGAATACAAAACCAGAAAATTCAAGATACGTCAATTGGGTTATTCCATAAAGTCGAATGCTACAACTAATAGTATAAAGTATTTACCGATAAACGAAATTTTCGCTGACTCGAATGTTGATGGCCTCAATAAATTTAAGATTGGAGAGGTTACTAACCTATATGATGAATATGATGGTGGGAATGAGCTTATAACAGGTTATTTATCTGCCAAGGTACCAATAGGTAAAAATATAAAAGTAATAGGCGGAGTAAGGTATGAAAACAACGTACAATCAATAGTTGCTGTAGTAAATACAGACACAATATCACCCAAGATAGAAACGAATTTTTTCCTGCCGTCTGTAAATGCTGTTTATAATTTCTCAGAAAAGAGCCTTGTAAGAACAGCTTATGGCAAAACATTGAATAGACCAGAATTCAGAGAATGGGCTCCTATATATTTTTATGATTTTGATGAACTGGCAGGGAATAAAGGATCAATGTTCCCCACTACAGCTAGCAGGAATAAACTTAATAATCAAGGAGACACTTTAAAAGTAGCCGAGATACAGAACTTTGATGTGAGATATGAGTTATACCCAAATTCAGGAGAGATGGTTCAAGTAGGTGCTTTCTACAAATCCTTTCGAAACCCTATTCAACGAGTACTTGTGCCAGCAAGTAGTTTTGGAGACAATAGAACATTTACCTACATAAATGCAGATAAGGCATATTGCTACGGTTTAGAGATAGATTTTAGAAAAAATCTTAATTGGCTAGATAAGGTAATGGGTACAAATGTGATGAAGGACTTTGCACTTGTGGGAAACCTAACAATAGCAAAAAGCGAATTTACAGTAGATACTAGTGTGGTAAACGGTGCTGTTACTAAGGCTCCATTACAGGGTCAGTCACCATACATAATAAATGCAGGAGCATTTTATCAGAATGACGATAATGGATTTCAGGGTTCAGTGCTTTATAATGTATCAGGTCCAAGAATGTATGCTATAGGAACAAACGAATCGGGTGGTGAAAGTTTGGGAGAAATGCAATTCCAGTCGCTAGACATTACAATTTCTAAATTGTTTTTAAAACATTACTCAGTGAATATAGGTGTTCAAAATGCATTGAATTCAAGAGTTTGGTTTATGAAAGACAGCAATAGAGATAATGAATTCAGTGGGAAAGAAGACAAAGACTTCAGAAGTTATTATCCAGGAAGGTATTATACATTAGGCGTTAAGATTAAGTTTTAATTGTCTTGACAATCAGCTAACCTCACAGTAACTATTCCTTAACGGTCGAAAACTAATATTGCATCAACAAAAAAAACACAAAAATGAAAAGAATTTTACTTTTATCATGCTTGATATTTGCTGCACTAAGCAATGCATCGGCATATGTTACTGTAACTGTTAGAGATAGCATATCTACTAACACAACTTGGACTTGCGATAAGCAATATCTTTTGGAGGGTTATGTGTACGTTACAGCAGGTACTACACTAACTATTAACCCAGGAACTATCATCAAGGGTGACAAAGACACAAAGGGTGCTTTGATTATCGAGCGTGGTGCAAAAATAATGGCAATGGGTACTTTAGGTAATCCTATCGTATTTACATCGAATCAAGAAGCTGGTAGCCGTGACTACGGTGATTGGGGTGGTGTAATATTGTGTGGTAAAGCACCAACCAACTGGACTGCTGGTCAGGGTCAGGTAGAAGGTGGTCCACGTTCATTCTATGGTGGTAATGATCCAGCTGATAACAGCGGTGAAATGCACTATGTACGTATAGAATATGGTGGTATAGCTTTCTCTCCAAACAATGAAGTGAATAGCCTTACACTTTGTGGTGTAGGTAGTGGTACTCAAATCGACCACATCCAGGTTTCTTATGGTGGTGATGATGGTTTCGAGTTTTTTGGTGGTACTGTAAACGCAAAATATCTGGTATCAGTAGGTATGTGGGATGATGATTTTGATAATGACAATGGCTACAGCGGAAAACTACAGTATATAGTAGCGGTAAGAGACCCTTACTCTGCTGATAACAGTGGATCTAAGGCAATAGAAAGTGATAGCTATCTTTCTGGTACATACAGTGGTATACCAGTAGACCTTGCTAAAATGACAACGTCAATTGTATCAAACGCTACATTAGTAGGCCCATTAGTTGCTCCAACATCTACTGCTTTCAATGATCAGTATACAGCTGGTGTGCATCTTCGTCGTGGTAGTAGCATGAGCATATTGAACAGTGTTATCATTGGCTTCCCTTGCGGTCTGCTTATAGATGAATCATCTTCTACTTATGGTTCTACTACTGCAAACATTGCTACGAACCAATTACAGTTCCGTAATAACATCATAGCTGGATCGGCTAACTTCGCATCAAGCACAACTCCTAGAATTGCAGTATATGTAAAAGACGGTGCACGTAGCCTTACTCCTATAAACACTAATGCAGATTCTACAACTGGTACTCCATTTGCTCCTTCTGCTGGTCCACTTTCATTCTTCTATGATCCCGCTAATGCCAATAGATATTATGCAACATCTTCAAACGTTCGTCTTACGAATCCATTCAATCTGATGAACCCTAGTCCAATACCAACAAGTACTTCACCTATATCTTACAACGTAAGTGCACCACACACTGCTTCTAACCCATTCGATCCATCAATGCCAATCAATTATGATACAACAGGCGGTGGTGTAAACTACAATGTACCTACAGTTCCTCCAAACTTTCTAACAAGTAAAGCAAGTGATGCATTCTTCACTAATGTTAACCACATAGGCGCATTTGCAGGTACTACTACTTCTGCTACAAACTGGATGAACAACTGGTGCGAATTTGACCCAAACAATGCATTTTATGATACAATATGCTATGTAGCGCCACCTCCTCCAACAGCTGTAACTGATTTGACAACTATTATACCAAGTGGTATAAATGTATATCCTAACCCTACTAGCGGTAACGCCACAGTAGCTATAGAAGTAAGAAATACATGCATAGCAAAAGTAACAGTAATGGATATTACGGGTAAAATGGTAATGACTATCGCTAATACTGAAGTTAGAAAAGGTACACAGTCTTTCGAATTCAACACTAGTGATCTAGCATCTGGTATGTACTTCATGAATGTAACCATGAATGGCAAAACAAGAGCAGTAAGATTCAACGTAGTTAAGTAAGCATACATTTCCTTTAACAAGACAGCCGGCTGGATTATATCCAGCCGGCTTTTTATTTTGGGATACTTTTAAATAATCAACCATATCTTCAACAGCAATTATTTATTTTGTCAAGGTTTGTCAATTTTTGAAGCTTATGGTTTTTTAATACCACTCAGAAAGGCAAAAAAATATGGCTGATGCTCTTATAAATTCTGGTTCATACTGTCCCATGAAACAACTGGCACAAACTTGCAAACTTTTCAAAGCCCAACTGGTATAACACTACATCATTTCATACATGCCATATATTTGTGTTGTGGAGTGTATCTTGGAGAAATCGGGCAGTTGGGGATATTGCATCACACTGCCACCGTCGGTTGGAGAGCCATTGATGGTCAGTGGCAACAAAAGAGTGGTGTGTAACATCAATGACAGTTTGGTGTTGCACAGCGCCATCATGAAGACGAAAGAGGGTGAATATTATATCACTATCAGCAGCAAAGTGTGCAAGCAACTAGGGCTATCTGCTGGTCATAAAGTAAAAATCCACCTTGAGGTAGATACTGCCGAGTATCAATTCTCCATGCCCGAGGAGCTGCAAGAAGTGCTGGATTCTGACCCCGAAGCAGCCACTGCATTCGAGGCACTTACAGATGGCAAAAAGCGCAGTATTATGTATTTGGTTACGTTGGTCAAGTCGGCAGATAAACGCATAGAACGGGCACTACTCATAGCACACAAAATAAAAATGGGTATCAGCTCGCCACAATTGTTACTAAAAAAGTAGTTGTCTTTATCAATTTTCACTTACCACACATCATTTGCAGTTATAATGCTGGTGGCCGCAGCCTCATTACCTTTCCCTACCTTTGCACAATGGCGTATAAATCACTCCGCGCTTTCATAGAGGTACTGGAGCAGGCGGGCGAATTGGTTAGGATCAAAACATTTGTAGATCCTGTGTTGGAGATAGCAGAAATTACCGATCGGATATCAAAATCCGGAGACAGAAACAAAGCATTGTTGTTTGAGAATACTGGCACGGGTTTCCCCGTCCTTATCAACTCTATGGGCAGCGACAAGCGGATGTGTATAGCTCTGGGCATCAATCACCTCGATGATGCCATGAATGATATAGATGGGCTGCTCAAAAAAATGTCGACCCCCAAAAGCGGGTTATTAGAGAAACTGTCTATGCTGCCAGAATTGGCTAAATTTTCTTCTTACATGCCCAAGGTGGTGAGTGGCAGAGGTGCATGTCAGGAGGTGGTAATGGCTAACCCCGACATGAGCAAGATACCCGTCCTAACGTGTTGGCCGCAAGATGGTGGGCCGTTTGTAACACTGCCTGCTATACACACCAAGGATCCTAACAATGGTATCCGCAATATAGGTATGTATCGCATGCAGGTATTTGGCCCTACCCTCACAGGTATGCATTGGCACAAACACAAGGTATCTGCCAGGCACTATAATGAATACAAAAAACTGGGCAAAATGATGCCCGTAGCTGTTGCGCTAGGTGGCGACCCTGTATATACCTATGCAGCCACAGCACCGCTACCAGAGAATGTAGACGAGTACATGCTGGCTGGTTTCTTGCGCAAGAAAAAGGTAGAACTGGTACGCTGCATATCACAACCCGATATAGAAGTGCCTGCCGATGCCGACTTTATAATAGAAGGCTATGTAGACCCAAGTGAGGAAATGATTTGGGAAGGTCCTTTTGGCGACCATACCGGCTACTACTCCCTGCCCGACTGGTACCCACGGTTCCACGTCACGGCTATTACCCACCGCAAAGATGCTATTTATCCTGCCACTATAGTGGGCATACCCCCGCAGGAAGATGCATGGATAGGCAAGGCTACAGAGCGCATTTTCCTCACACCTATTAAGATGACAATGGTGCCCGAAATAGCAGATATGAACATGCCTGTAGAAGGGGTGTTTCACAATCTGGTTATTACCACCATTCATAAAGAGTATGCAGGGCAAGGACAAAAAGTAATGAATGCGATGTGGGGCGCTGGACAGATGATGTTCAACAAAATACTGGTACTGGCTGATGGTGTAGCCCAAAACGGTATAAAAATAGACGACTACAAAAATCTGGCCCGAGAGGTATTTAACAACCTCAATCCCACTACTGATGTCTATTTTAGTCAGGGGCCAATGGATGTACTAGATCATAGCTGCTCTAAAATGGGCTTTGGTGGCAAGATGTGTATAGATGGTACCCGCAAAACAGAGGAAGAAATAACCACTCCGTTGCAGCCTTATACTATACATCCTGCTTTCAATGCGCAGGCTACAGCTACAGCGCTACCTGAGATTACTGGTATCAATGACAACCTCATGCGTCAGCACCAGATACCTGTGCTGTTTGTGGCTATGCGCAAAGACCGCCCCGGCCATGTAGCAGACCTTCACCAGCAGATATGTCGCCAGCCGGGTGTAGAGGGTATAAAAATGATACTCTATGTAGAGCATACGGTAGATGCAGGAGATATACCAGACGTGCTGTGGAGGTTCTGCAACAACCTGGATCCCCGTCGCGACCATATGTTTGGGGGTACACACCGCCAGATATTGGGCCTAGATGGTACCCGCAAAACCAAAACCCACGACAATTTCGACCGCCCTTGGCCTAATATTATAGTGGCCGATGATGCCACAATAGCTACTGTAGATGCCAAATGGAAAGACCTAGGACTAGGCGAAATGTTAAAATCTCCATCTTTACGCTACAAAACCCAACTATATGGGGGGGGTGCTACTGTCTTAGATAATGAGTAACGATATTTATTAACTTTTTGTACCTTTATAAAAAATACTTCAGCAATGAAACGCGTATTACTATCTTGTTTTCTTCTTGCCGCTACTGTAGGTGTTACATCTGTATTGCCAGTAGCTGCTTATGCTGCACCAGCCGGTACTCCGGTTACCCAGGCTGCATTCAACACTAAGGTAAACCTTATGGATTCCCACATAGCTGCCGGCAACATGACTGCTGCTCAGGCTACATGGCAAGAAATACATACAATGATGTTGTCTGTGTTGGGTGCATCTAAAACCAATATACATGGAGCCACGACTCCTGGTGCTGAGGCTTCTCTCAGAACAGTACTCGATAACCAAACTGCCATTTACAATATAGTTTGGGGACTGAAAACAGACTTGGCTGCCAATAGAGCTGCTATTCATGCTAAGCTGGGTGAGTTTTCATTGACTATCTAAGTATTAGTCTATTTCTAAGTTATAATCAATCATTAAACTAACGTCCATGAAGCGTTTTCTGCTTTTGTGTGGTCTTGTGGTCGCCAGTACAACCTACGTACACGCCCAGCACGAGTCTGCACCCCCACTAGATGTTGCCGCACCGGTATCTGTTTCAGATTTCGACAGCAAGGTGAAAGAACTGAATAAGCAGCTAGGCAAGGGTGATGCCACCGCAGCCAATAAAACTTTTGCGGACATAGACCAAATGGTACATGCAGAGCTAAAAGTAGTGCGCTACAAAATGAGAGATGCTGCCAATAAAGAAGAGGTAGTAAAATACAGCGAACTTACCCAAAAGCAACGTTTATTGTTTGCTACGATACTCAAGTTGAAAAACGAAAATATTGTAGGCAACAAAACTGAGATTGTTAGCAAACTCAATCAGTTGTCAGAGCTATTTATTTAATAGTAGCTTCCTACTAATTATTTTATATTTACAAAGCTCCCATCAGTGGGGGCTTTGTAGTTTTCATTATCAAACAGCCTCTTTATGTCCACACCCAAAAAAGTAACAGGTATAGGCGGAATATTTTTTAAATGTCAGGACCCCGAGGCTGTGCGTACCTGGTATGCACAGCACCTGGGCTTACCCACAGACGAGTATGGTGCCACCTTCGAGTGGAGACACCTAGACAAACCCTCTGTGAAGGGCAATACTGTATGGGGCACATTCAAGGCCGAAAACAAATACTTTGAGCCATCAACCAAGGAGTTTATGTTCAACTTCAGGGTAGAGAACCTGGATTATCTGCTAGAAGAACTAAAAAAAGAAGGCATAGAACCCCTAGGCGAAGTACAAGAATATGACTTCGGAAAATTTGCCCACATCATGGACCCCGAAGGCAACAAGATAGAACTTTGGCAAGCCAATGACAGCGATGATAGCGAAGCAAACACCAGCGAAGCTATATCAGAATAAGTACTGCCATTTATCTATACTATTAAGGAGTTGACACCCTTATGAAAAGATTCATTATTTTATTATTCGGAGCAATTGCGCTTGCTTCTTTTATAAGAATACTTATGTCGCTGACAGACGAGACCCCATTTGCTGAAAAACAAATGAGAACTCTTGTCTTGGGTGGTATGTGCCTAGTGTCTAGTATTATCTACTTTATACTCAAAAAAGCCAACAGCAATAATAATCCTGCTTAATACTTGCAGAAGTACTATTGCTGGCGATGCATTAGGTGAGTGTAGTCAGTTAAAACTCCCACCCTATATCTCTACGGTAGTACATACCGTCGTAGTGTATGAGGGCGGCGTTTTGGTAACTTTTTGCGAGGGCTGCTTTTATGTCGGTGCCATAAGAGGTGATGGCTAGTACTCTGCCGCCATTGGTTACTATATCATTGCCCTGAGTGGTGGTGCCTGCATGAAACAGCATACTGTCTGTTATGTGCTGCATACCGGTCATTACACTGCCCTTGGTGTAGCTACCGGGGTAGCCACCAGCTACCAGCATTACTGCGCCTGCGGCTTGTGGGCTGTGGCTTATGGTAGCTTCGTTGAGCTTGCCCTGGTGCATGAGCAGTAGCAGTGCCACTAGGTCGTTTTCCAGGCGGGGTATTACTACTTCTGTTTCGGGGTCGCCCATGCGGCAGTTATATTCTATTACATAGGGCTCGCCATTTACTTTTATTAGCCCAAAGAATATAAAACCATGATAGGTTATGTTTTCGGCTTTTAGTCCGTTAACGGTAGGGTCTATGATGCGTTCTTTTACTTGCTGCATAAAGGCTGCATCGGCAAATGGTACGGGCGATATAGCCCCCATGCCACCGGTATTGAGCCCAGTATCACCTTCGCCTATGCGCTTGTAGTCTTTGGCCTCTGGCAGCAGCACATAGTGGGTGCCATCTGTAAGCACAAACACGGAGAGTTCTATACCATCTAGAAACTGCTCTATGACCACCTTGCTACTGGCATCGCCAAACTGGCGGTCTTGTATCATAGCTCTGAATGCAGCTAGCGCCTCGGTGGTGCTCTGGGCTATTACCACACCCTTGCCGGCAGCGAGTCCATCGGCTTTTAGTACTATGGGTGTGGGGCAGGTTTTCAGGTAGGCCTCACCCTCGGCATAACTATCGGCGGTGAATTCGCGGTAGGCAGCAGTGGGTATGTTGTGTCGCTCCATAAACCGTTTAGAGAAGGCTTTGCTCCCTTCCAGTTGGGCACCTTCTTTTGATGGACCCGCTACTACTATGTGTTGTAGCAATGGGTCGTTTTTTATGAAATC
>JBIKKS010000403.1:0-2736 GCA_044360235.1 Flavipsychrobacter sp.
TTTTAACACCTATCGAAAACGCAGCACCGAACTGTTTACTGCCTACCTTAATACAGCCGAAGTTCATGGACTGTGGGATGGTGTTCAGCCGTTTGAGAAAAGTGCAAAATTAGCAGCTGATAAACCGGTAATTGTATTAACAAGGGCAAGTATCCGGTTAAATAAATTATTTTCTTTTTGGAGTAAGGTAGGCGTGGTAAGCCAAAGTTTAGAAGGTTATAATGGTCTTGTTTTATCTATTGGTGTTGGCGAGTGGCCTTTAATACAACAGGCCACAATAAGTATATGGAAAACGCAAGCCGAAATGCTTGATTATGCCTATAAAAATCCTAAACACCGAGAGGTAGTTTTATTAACAAGAAAACTAAATTGGTACAAAGAAGAAATGTTTGCCCGATTTGTTCCCAGCAAATTTGAAGGAATTTGGAACGGAGTGAACGTTGAAAATATAATTTAAACTTATGAAAGCAGCTCCTCAGAATATTGCTATAGTTGGTGCAGGTATTGCAGGTTTGGCTGCAGCAATTCGTTTGCAAGCTATGGGCAATCACGTAGTTGTTTTTGAGGCAAATGATTATCCAGGTGGTAAGCTTACCGCATTTAGCGAAAAAGGTTATCGGTTTGATATGGGTCCTTCTTTATTTACAATGCCTCAATACGTTGAAGAATTATTTGGTGTTGCCAAACAGCCAATGGAAAAATACTTCAGCTATAAGCGAAAAAGCATCATTTGTAATTACTTTTTTGAAGACGGTACTACTTTTTCAGCATTGGCAAATACAAGCGATTTTGCAAAATCAGCTGCAAAAGTATTCGGAGTTGAAGAACAATCACTCATTAATTATTTTGAAAGAAGTAAAAAAAAGTACGATCTCACAGCTAGTTTGTTTTTAGAAAAATCACTTCATAAATTATCTACCTATTTCAGTAAAGATGTGATTAAAGCCGTTTTTAATATTGCGAGCTTAGATATCAATACAACGCTTGCAGATTATAATGCTAGTTCATTCAACAATAAAAAATTAGTTCAGTTTTTTAACAGATTTGCTACTTACAATGGTTCTAATCCTTATCAAACACCCGGAATAATGTCTATGATACCGCATTTAGAGCAACATTATGGGACCTATTTTCCGAAAGGAGGAATGCATCAAATAACGTTGAGTTTATTCGAATTGGCAAAAGATATTGGTGTTGAATTTCAGTTTAATAAAAAGGTTGACGAAATTATTGTCGAAAATAATAAAGCCACCGGCATTCGATTAAACAACGAAATAAAACAGTTCGATATTGTCGTATCTAATGCCGATGTAGTTCCAACATACAGAACATTGTTGCCAAAGCAAAAGGCACCCGAAAAAATGCTATCGCAACCGCGCAGTAGTTCAGCCTTGATTTTTTATTGGGGAATAGAACACACCTTTCCGCAATTAGATCTACATAATATCTTTTTTTCAGAAGATTATAATGCAGAATTCGATTATATTTTCGATAAAAAAGATGTGCATAACGACCCAACGGTTTACATTAACATTACTTCGAAAGATGAACCAACCGATGCTCCACAAGGTTGCGAAAACTGGTTTACTATGGTGAATGTTCCATGTAATACAGGTCAGGATTGGGACGAAATAATCGCAAGAACCAGAACCAATGTTATTTCTAAAATCAGTAAACTTTTGAATAAAGATATCGAACCACTTATAGCGTACGAGTTTATTTTAGATCCTAGAACGATAGAGTCTAAAACACAAAGCTACCAGGGGGCGCTTTATGGTGCCTCATCTAACAACAAATTTGCAGCATTTCTAAGACATCCAAATTTTAAAAGAAGTATAGATGACCTATATTTCTGCGGTGGAAGTGTGCATCCCGGTGGAGGCATTCCACTTTGCTTGTTATCTGGCAAAATTGTTTCTGAATTAATTTCAAAATCGGTTTTAAAATGAAAGTGTTTTCAAAACATAAAATTGCTATTAGTATTGGTCTTTTATGGCTTTTTACTATCTCGGGTATTCTTGGAATATTATCGCAATATCAAAATTGGTTCTTATCACTAACGCCACTCAATTTATTATTAACTGCGCTCATAGTATTGTGGAATATCGAAAATTGGAGTTTAAAAACGTTGCTGGCATTTTTTATACCATTCACTTTAGGTTTTGTATCAGAAGTTCTAGGGGTTAATTACGGACTTATTTTTGGAAGCTATACCTATGGCAATAACCTAGGATACAAAGTATTTGGTGTACCACTTTTGATTTGTATGAACTGGGCAATTCTAACTTTTATTACCGCAGATGTAGCTAAGCATTTTACAAAAAACATTTGGCTTTCGGCTTTAATTGGAGCTGTGCTTATGACCATACTAGACCGGATAATTGAAGTATCGGCTCCGCGATTTGATTTTTGGGAATTTGAAGGCAAAGTAGTGCCTGTCCAAAATTATATAGGTTGGCTTGTAATTGCCTTTTTATCACATTTAGGGTGTCAAAGACTGAATGTGTTGACTAATAAAGTAATTTCATGGCAGGCATTCATTTCAATTGTTGTGTTTTTCACCGTATTTCTTTTTACATAAATGAAAAAGACCGATTATATCATTACTGGAGTAGGTGCTGCCGGATTAATTTTAGCCTATCGAATGGCTTGTGATGCTTATTTTGACAATAAATCTATTCTTATTATTGATAATAATAAAAACCTAACCAACAACCGCACTTGGTGTTTTTGGGA
>JBIKKS010000446.1:0-2716 GCA_044360235.1 Flavipsychrobacter sp.
AACCACGGTAGCCGGCACGGGTACCTCCGGCTCCGGCGCTAACCAGCTTGATTTACCGCAAGGAGTCCATGTGGATGCAGGCGGTAATATCTATGTGGCGGATTATTCTAATCACCGGATACAGAAATGGGCGCCCGGCGCTACCAGCGGCACTACGGTAGCGGGCACAGGTACCGCCGGCTCCGGCGCTAACCAGCTTGATCGCCCGTATGGCGTCTATTTGGATGCGAGCGGCAATATCTATGTGGCGGACGAAGGTAATAACCGGATACAGAAATGGGCACCCGGTGCTACCAGTGGCACTACGGTAGCCGGCACGGGTACCGCCGGCTCCGGCGCTAACCAGTTTGATGCTCCGACTGGAGTGTATGTGGATGCGGGCGGTAATATCTATGTTGCGGATCGTGGGAATCACCGGATCCAGAAATGGGCGCCCGGTGCTACGAGCGGCACTACGGTGGCCGGTACGGGTACCGTAGGCTCCGGCGCTGACCAGCTTAATGGCCCGCATGGCGTCTATTTGGATGCGGGCGGCAATATCTATGTGGCGGATCTACTTAATCACCGGATCCAGCAATTTGCGGCATCTATTGTAACTACCTATACGGCTGCCACGCCAGGCAGCTATGCCGCTGTGGTAACCACCCAGGTGGGGGCAGTAACTACCAATACGGTGACGGTGAATGCAATACCAGTAGCAGCTGTTGTAACAGGTACAGCTACACTGCCAGCAGGTACTACTACTACCCTTACTGCAACCCCTGCCGCTGGCACATGGTTGTCTGGCAATGGTGCGATAGCAACTGTAAATGCCAGCACTGGAGTGGTAACTGGTGTGAGCGCAGGTATAGTGACTATCAGCTACAACAGGTCTAATACCTGTGGTACTGCTACTACTACTGTAGCGGTAACGGTATCTGCTACTACTACCCCTACCACGGCTATTACAGGTGTGCGAGTAGTATGTAGGGGATCGACTACTACCCTTGCCAATGCAACAGCAGGTGGTGCATGGAGTACTGCCAATGCAGCCATAGCCACTATAGGTTCTACGGGCGTGGTGTCAGGAGTAGGTGCAGGTACTACTACTATAACCTATTCATTTAGCAGTGGTGGTAATGTAACTGCTACGGTAACAGTGAATGCATCACCGGCAGCCTACACAGGCAGTGGTATACTATGTCCAGGCTCTCAGCTGAACTTGGGTAGCATCATACCTGGTTGCACCTGGACCAGTAGCAACACAGCCAGAGCTACGGTAGTATCTACTACAGGTATAGTAACAGGAGGAACTACACTAGGTACAGTAAATATATCTTACGTCAGCGCAGGTTGTCGTACTATTACCCAGCTTACAGTGAATACGGCCTTAGCTGCAACAACGGGTGTATCTAGCCCATGTACGGGTAGCAGCATTACACTGAGCAATGCTACCACAGGCGGTACATGGAGCAGCAGCAATACTGCACGTGCTACCATAGGTGAATCTACAGGAGTGCTTACAGCAGTGAGTGGCGGTACAGTAACCATCAGTTACACAGTAAGTGCTGGATGTAGAAGAACCACAGTTGTTACTGTAGGAACACCATCAGCTATTACTGGCAACGCTAATGTTTGTTTGACACTAACAAGCCTAATGGCAAGCACTGGGGGTACATGGAGTGGCAGCAGCAACCCAGCTGTAGCCTCTTTAGCAGCCAGTGGGTTTGTAACAGGTGTGAGTTTGGGTACTGCTGTTATTACTTATCGTTCTATTGCAAATGCTGCTTGTTTTGTGACACAAACTGTGACGGTTAATCCATTGCCATCGGTTATAGTACCGGTTGCATTGTGCCCTACCGAAACAGCCACACTTACCAGCTCACCAGCTGGTGGCACATGGACTAGTGCCTTCCCGCTTAAAGCATCTGTGAATCCAGCTTCGGGTTTGGTGACTGGAGTTATTCTCAATACAAGCGCTGCAAGTGTGGTTAATATTACCTATACCTTACCTACAACCTGTAAGAGAACGGCTATAGTAACGGTGAATCAAGTACCAGCACCAATAGGTGGTGGTGTAAGAAACATCTGTATAGCAGGCAGCACAACCCTTACGAGCAGTACTGCAGGTGGTGCATGGAGCAGTCCTAGCCCTTCTGTAGCTACAGTAACAGCTGGCGGTGTGGTAACTGGTGTATCGGCAGGATTAGTTGCTATCAGCTACACTAACGCAATAGGCTGTGCATCAACAGCAGCGGTAACAGTAAATGCTATACCTGGTGCTAACAGTGGTACTGCTAGCGTGTGCAGAACAGCTACTACTACTCTGAGCAATGCAGCAGGCACAGGTACATGGACCAGTAGCAACTCATCTAAAGCTAGTGTAGGCATGAGCACTGGTATAGTAACTGGTACAAACGTGGGCACTGCAAACATTACCTACAGTAGAGCCGCGGGTTGTATAAGTGTAACAGTAGTAACTGTAAACTCTTGTGGTCGTCCGGGTATGACTGAGGGTACTGATGGCGACAACAGTGTGTTCACTGTTTCTCCAAACCCTACAACTGGCGCTATCAACCTGACTACAGATGTGGCAGGTAAAGTAGTGATATACACAATAGATGGCAAGCAGCTACAGCAGTACGAAGCAATAGCGGGTACTACTGCTATTACACTACCATCAGGTATGGCTAGTGGAGTGTATATGTTGCGCTTCACAGGTGCAGATGGCAGTAGC
>JBIKKS010000405.1:0-2716 GCA_044360235.1 Flavipsychrobacter sp.
AAGTATAACTCCCGACCAACTGGGATTGAACATACCACAAGGTGCGCTGAAGGTGTATGGTGTAGTGATGGACTGGGATATGAGTGGTACTATACTTACATTGACAGCTTATATAAACGGTGCGGCAAATGCTGTGTTGAGTAGTGGTGCTGCCGTGGTAGGTGGTGGAAAAAATCCTGCTGTTGCAGAAGAAGCATCAGAATTTGTATTGGTAGCGCAAAACTATATCAGCAAAACCCTACACGTAACCACGGCAGGATTACCTGCACCGGGTACAGTTCGATTCAATTTGTTGACCAATCAGGGTGTATATGCAGCACAAGAATTATTGTCAGCCATCAACGACAACTCATCTCCATGGATAGGTTTGTTTTTTAGAGGTAGTATGCTCCTTGATGAAATAAAGAAAACAGCAGCATAGTATTTACCGCATTATTTGTACACGATAATATACATCCCTTTGCAACTGGTGTGTGGTTCTTTAATAGTTACGCTTACCACTCCGGCACTATTGGCAGCCATTTTTATGTTGGCTGTTAGTTTTGCAGTGGTGCTATTACTGTTTTCAGGTACTAAACTGGTAGTAACTGTTTCTGTACGACTGTCGTATACTTCTGCACTAATTGTGTTGGCAGGTGCCAAAGCTAGAAGTTTGACTACGTAATTGCCTTCTGTTGCATCAAAACTAAAGAAGTAATCACCACAATCAGAACTTACAGCTTTCGCTATACTATGTCCTTTTCTTTTCAGCAGCTTTACTTCTTGCTCGCATGCCATTACAAATGCATCTTTGGGGTCGGGTAGGGGTGCATTATTGTTGGTTGTAATGGTAGCTCTAGTAATGGTGTATTCTATTGCTTTTTTCCCTTGTGGATTATCCGCAATTTCTATTATTACAGTAGTGCCCTCTGCACCTCTAATGTTGCTCACCACATCTTCAAGTGATTTGTTTTTACATGGCTGTCCATTTACTGTTATAATGTACCACCCGGCTTGCAAATTGCGTGCAGCAGCAGGGCTATTGGGAACGATGCTCAATATTTTGGGCAGGGTTGTGCCATTTTGGGTAGTATCTAGCTTTAGGGAAGCACCTATGCCGCCTGTAGACTGTGCAAACACACTAGTAGAAAGTACACAGAATAACAATAGAAAAGCCTGAAATATAATTTTCATTTTGGGAGTTGAGGCACTTTAATAGAAATATCAGAAGAATGCTTCCATCTCCTGTTGGTAATTGTGGGCAGCGGTGTGTGCATGAGCAGCAAAATCAGTACCGCTACCTGCATAAATGATGCCTCGGGATACATTGATGAGAACGCCAGCATCTTTATTAAACGCATTAGTGCAAACGGTAGCCACATCGCCACCCTGAGCACCTACACCTGGCACCAGAAAAAAGTGATCAGGTAGTAAGGCTCTAACTTCTTGTAGCTGTTCCTTGCGTGTAGCTCCTATCACAAACATAATGTTGCCAGGATGTCCCCATGAAGCTACGGTACGCAACACTTTTTGGTACAACAACTCAGAGCCGCATTGCTGAAGCTGAAAGTCGGCACTGCCTGCATTCGAGGTAAGTCCGAGTACAATAGACCATTTACCTTCAAACTGTAGGAAGGGTTTT
Source organism: Flavipsychrobacter sp. (assembly GCA_044360235.1). Classification (GTDB taxonomy): domain Bacteria; phylum Bacteroidota; class Bacteroidia; order Chitinophagales; family Chitinophagaceae; genus Nemorincola. Next base: position 1,622 of record JBIKKS010000405.1, read on the forward strand.
ACACTATCGGCACCCATATAAGGCGCAATAGTAACACTATCGTAAGGGTATGTATGGAAAAAAGTTCGGGCATACTGCTCAGATGTATTGCCTATATCTCCTCGTTTGGCATCTGCTATCGTAAAAATATCTTTGGGTATATAGTTGAGCGTACGCTCCATACTTATCCAGCCTTTGATGCCTTGAGCCTCGTAGAATGCTGTGTTTATCTTGTAGGCTACAGTATAGTCTTTAGTAGCGTCTATTATGGCTTTGTTGAACGCAAATGCTGGGTCTTCTTCTTGGAGAAGGTGTGCGGGTATTTTAGACAAATCGGTATCAAGGCCTACACAGAGAACAGATTTTTTTCTAAAGATATTGGCAACTAATTGTTCGCGATCCATGCCGTAAAGATAGATAATAGCATGCTACTGAACAGCCAAATGTCTTAAAAAAGGTAGTGAAAAGGAGGTAAGGTAATGTGAGTATCGTAAAAAAGAAAATCTTACTTATTGTCGTATTGTTTCAGCAGTTCAGATGCAGGTACGTGTTTTATTTCGCCGTTTACACATATCACTGCTGTTTCGTTGTTTGCAGCTTTTTGTTCGTATAGTTTACGAATAGCCAGTTTGAGACCAGCTTCTATTTTATTAAGCAATTCTACATTTTCCTGTTTACGGCTCATGATATCTTGTTGATTGCTGACCAAAGGTCGTTGTTTTCGATGATAATGTCAAATTCAGTTTCTTTCCTACCTATGGGTTGCAGTACTCCCAAAGAGTTGTCTGCTACGATCCAGGTGTCGCAAATGGGCATAAAAAGTTTGAACAGGTTGCTGATACCTTTGTAATAGCGTCTTCGTATCACATTGACAGGTATATTATGCCCGCCTTTTTTTACTCTTTCAGCCACACGTTGCTGTGCCAGCTCAGGACTATTGAGCCAAATATAAATGAGTGATATATTGTATCCTAATGCTTTTGCTCTGCGAATGAGTGATACATAACTACGTGTAGCGAGTGTGGTTTCGATAGCAAAGTCTACCCCAAGATGCAGCAATTCTTCTATACGGTGTAGCATTATACGCCCGGCTTCTATAGCTACACTTTCTACATT
>JBIKKS010000406.1:0-2711 GCA_044360235.1 Flavipsychrobacter sp.
ATTGAGTGTCTTTCCATTCACCACATCAAAGTTGTGAATCTCATAGTCTACCAGATCAAACAAGTCGTAGATATGCATAGCATCGCGCACTTGTTTGCCAGTGCCGCCATACCCAAAGTAGGCTACATCTCGGCCCCAGTAGTGGCGCGCCACCCATAGCGTTATCACACCTTGGTCTACCTTACCCATCTGGTGCGGCCCTGCTATCACCCCACAACGATTGATCACATACTGCACCCCGAAAAACTCTCTAAACTCCTCTAGCAGCAATTCTGATGCCAGTTTTGTAGTGCCATACACTGAGCGAGCTTTATCTAGCGGAAAATCTTCTGAAATACCCCTACTGCTCACACCTGCCAGCGATTGTTCTTCGGCTATGTCAAACCTCGTTTCGCCTTCGGTGTAGGCTATATTCTCTAAGTGTGCTATAGGGTACACCCTACTTGTAGATAGAAATATGAACTTAGCGCCACTGCGTGCTGCCAGCTCTAGTGTATTGATGGTGCCACTAAGATTGGTATTGATCACATAGCTGAGCTCGGCACCCATACCAGCCATCACAGAGGGTTCTGCGGCAGCATCTATGATGTAGTCAAACTTACGGTTCATCTCCAAGTCTTCCCTATTGCGTATGTCGCCATGCACAAACTCTATACCCGCTGCTTTCAGCTTGGGCAGATTCAGCTCCGACCCTCTACGTTTCAGGTTATCCAGCGTCACTATATTATAATGCGGATACTTAGCTTTGAGCATCAACGACAAATTACTGCCTACAAAGCCGCATCCACCAGTAACAAGTACAGATATATTATTCACTTAATGAGAGTTTTGGGGTGCAAAATTAGTTTATTGTATTTTAGTTCGGGCTTGTTCAATGCAATAAATATTCAATTTGCATGCTTCATCTGTTAGCGCTTTAGCTCTGTTCGCATCAGGATAATCATATGGAGTATTCTTCATTGTATTATAGTATGTCTCAAAACCTATTCTACCTTCTTCGTAGTGTAGAGTATAAGTAAGTACCAAAATCAGCACTGAAATAGTACTAATCCTTTTCAATATATTTTGCGACTGGTATCTGATAAGAAAAAATATAAACACAACTGCCACCAGTAAATGTGAGTAAATTAAGTACCTACTAGAACAAGACCCCTCTATTGGCAAGTTGCCTCTGAAAATAGACATTACGCCTAATGACGAAAGAATAAACAGAGCCAAAAATAGGAACATAACAGAAAATGGCGACACACTATCCAAACGTTTTAATGATTTGTCTTGATTGAAAGGCAACAAATAAACAAACAGCAATAACAATACTATAGCAAAGAACAACCCTAATGTTAATCCAAAATGCGAACCCGTGGAATGCAAAAAATAAGGTATAAATTTTAAAGGATTGAGTGTGAAAAAATCTGACGCGCCCTTATTAAAGCCGATATAGTAAAGTGGGGTAATTAACAGAAGAACACTCAAAGCAATATATTTTCTTGTCTTGTTTCCAGTTGCAAAAACAAAAGCTGTAATAAAGAATGAACCGATTCCTCCATTTCCGCTAGAAAAAACACAAACCATCTGAAGCAATACAGCTGCAATTATATATTTGTTAGACGACAAACTGTAACAATACATGCTGCTCAAGAACAACAGAAAAATGCCATAATTCTGCATCCCAGCCATTGCAAAATTTGCATTTTCGTAATTATTCAAATCGAACATACATATACTTAACACTAGTGCTGCCACTTGCCACAGCGAAGGGATGATTTGCCTCAACAAAAAAACAAGCAGACCAAAAGTCGACAACAATATAGCAGCGTTTGTGAATATTATATGTCTGAAATTTATTGTTCCAAACAAACCCTTATAGAAAACGTATATTAGTCTAGAGGAAAATATCCTATGCTCATTATGCTGAGAAAACAACAATAAAAACTTGTCAGATATTGTGGCATTTTTATAACTGTTCAAAAATGCCAATACGGCATCATAATCATCCCAATGCGGCAAATTGAGCGCATATTTATGAACAAAAGACAAAAAAATGAAAATTGGGATACATATAATTACAAAAGGTATCACCTCATTTATCAGTGTGTCTTTGTTTGTGTTAGTTGCAGTCATTTATTTATGCTATTTAAAGCAGAATTGATGGCAGATTGATAATTTGGTCTATAACCCAGATCACTATTTACAAAAGGCATTGTTATTTCACAAATACTTTCTGCACTTGATAGCCAAAAGGAATGCAAAATTACTTTAAATATGTTTACCCTGACCGGCAATTTTATCATCAAGACAGATTGACAACTAAACATTCATTGGTTGATAAATAGCCCAAATCATGCTTCCAAAATACTTGATAAACAAATCATGTAGTGGCCCTTCTCTGAACAACTACTTTTTACCTCGATGTACTGATTTCTACATAACAAAAAGGCTGTATCGCTTTCACCAGATACAGCCCACTTTCGTTTTTACTTCTTCTTGCGTTTTACGCTTCCACACCCATTTCTTTTAGTACAGGCGTCACAAAGTCTGTTAGCTCTTTGATGTATGCCGGCGAAAAATCAAACCTTATTCCTGCTACTTCATACAGCTCGCCCAGTGTGCGGGTGTAGCCTAGGCTCAGTGCATTCATATAGTTGGTCAGTGCCTGCTCTTTGTTGGTTCTATATTGGCGCCACATGGCTACTGCCCCTAGCTGTGCTATA
>JBIKKS010000031.1:0-10114 GCA_044360235.1 Flavipsychrobacter sp.
GCTATGCTATAAGTAGCAAACAAGCTATAAGTGTGGGGTATGGCTTGCACCACCAGACGCAGAATATATATACCTACTTTGTGCAGACCAACACCCCAACAGGAGCAGTACTTACCAACAAGGATTTGGGATTCACTCGCAGTCATCATACCGTACTTACCTACGACTGGAATATCAATGAACACCTTCGCCTGAAAGCAGAAACATATTACCAACTGCTGGGCAATGTGCCAGTAGAACAAAGGGCTACAGCATTTTCAGTTCTGAATACTGGAGCAGACTTTGGTACAACTGATGTAGACAGCCTAGTAAATAAGGGTAAGGGATATAATTATGGAACAGAAGTAACAGTAGAGCGTTTTTTTAACAAAGGTTATTATTTCCTCATTACTGGTTCATTGTTTCAGTCTAGGTATATGGGTAGTGATGGTGTAGAGCGCAATACTGCTTTTAATACTGGGCATGTGCTGAATGTATTGGCAGGCAAAGAATTTAAGGTAGGAAAGAAGGGTAGTGTGCTGGCCTTAAACCTGAAACTATGTACTGTAGGAGGTAGGTATTTTACGCCATTAGACTTAAATAAGTCAATAATAGAAGGAAGGAGTATTTACAAAGAAAGTTTAGCTTTTTCGGAACAACAGCAAGCCTATTTCAGAACAGACTTGAGAGTAGCCTTCAGGAAGGAGTATAAAAAAAGCACACTGGAAATGGCTGTGGATTTTCAGAATCTTACCAACCATCAGAACGTTTTTCAGCACTATTACAGTCCTAAAACTCAGAAAATGGTTACAGACTATCAGCAAAGTTTTTTCCCAATGCCCACAGTGAGGTTTACCTTTTAGTATTAAAGGTGGTAAATAAAATCGGTTGCCAGTACGCTAACAGTGTGCTGGCAACTGTCTACAATATCATATTTCATTTCCATTGCGCACACCTTTTGGCTCAATACCACTACCTATGCTCAAAGTTATTACGGTCTATAAAGTATCAAAAAAGGTGATTGGCATTGTACACTGTGTCTTCTCGTCCGTTTTTTACGGCATACGAAAATCCTTTTTGTAGTGCATAGGCTCCGTATTCACCATGTTTGTTCAGTGCCAAAAAGCCTACCTGAAAATCGTCTTTCATACCCGGGTTTCTTTTGGCTATGCGCTGCACTGCTTTTTTGCAGGCTACTTCAGGAGTATATCCCATTCGCATATACTCTACTACTAGGTGTGAGCCTACTATTCTGATCACTTCTTCACCTACGCCTGAGCTTGTAGCGCCGCCTACTTCGTTGTCTACATACAGTCCTGCACCTATTATAGGTGAGTCGCCTACACGTCCATGCAGTTTGTATGCCATGCCACTAGTAGTACATGCCCCACCCATATTGCCCCGATTGTCCATAGCCAGCATGCCTATAGTGTCATGGTTATATTGGCCACCGGGCATTTTATTTTCTATGTTTTTATAGGGGGTATATTGGGCTGTTTTTAGCCATTCACGCCATTCCTGTTCGCTTTTTACAGTGAGCAGGTTTTCTTTTCTGAATCCGTTTGCCAATGCAAATTGTAGTGCACCATCACCTACCAGCATAACGTGGGGAGTGCGCTCCATTACCATTCTGGCTCCATGTTTCACAAATTCCAGTGCAGCTACTGCGCCACATCTGCCATTTTCATCCATTATACAGGCATCTAGCGTCACCCTGCCATCGCGGTCTGGTCTACCACCATAGCCTACAGTCTGGTTATATGGATCAGCTTCAGGGACTCTTGCACCCATTTCCAGTGCATCGATAGGTGTGCCGTCTTGTTCTAATACTTTCCACGCTGCGGCATTAGCTTGCTGCCCAAAGTCCCAAGTAGAAATAACTACTGGTTGTCCACGCAGGGTGCGGTAGGTTACTTCATCATTCTCCGCTTGGCGTTGGGCAGCCATTGCTTTACCTGCCATCAAAGCAGCAGTAGATAATAATGAGAATCTGACAAACTTCCTTCTATCGGTCATTTCATACAGGAATTAGCAGGAGATAAAATATTGATTCACCGCTATAGACTGGTAACTGGTATATTTTTCCCTGTATTTCAAAAATAGTGTTATTTCATTTTACTTCTTAAGTAGCTATCCACATTTCCAAAAAGAAAATCAGGGTATTCGTTACTAAATTTCATTTTTACGAATCCGCCTAATAAAGGTCTGGGTGCGGGTTGCTTCATATCGGCAGTGCTTATGGGTATTAGGTCATACTGAGCATTGGGGTAGTAGCTGAGCACTCTCAGGGCCAATTCCACTCTGTTCAGGTAGTCTGTGCTACCTATATGGTATATGCCACATTTGTTATCCTTCAGCAGCACATACATCGCCCTAGCTATATCCCATGCATTGGCCGGCGATGCGTACTGATCGTAAGGGAGTTTTAAGGTTAGTTTTTGGTTGTTCTCGCATTGTTCTATTATTCTAGCCACAAAGTTTTTACCACGCACCTCATCACCATACACATTAGTTACTCTTAGCACCAGTGCATCTGCTAACTGATCCAATACCATCTGTTCAGCCTCTAGCTTGTGTCTTGCATATACACTTATGGGGTTTACAGCAGCATCTTCTTTATAAGGGCCGTTTTCACCATCAAACACATAGTCTGTAGAGATGTAAACCATTTTTGCATTGCACGTTTTAGCCAGTGCTATCAGATTGATAGTGCTTTGTACAGTTTTTTGGTAACTCTCATCAATATTAGCTTCGCAATAGTCTACATGGGTTAGTGCACCGCAATGAACTATTACATCTGGTGCAAAACTATGAACATCAAAATTATCAGTGTGTTGTGGGTTTAATGTGTCATAGAAGACAGTATTGGATGTGGGGTAAGAAAAGTAGGAGCCTACTACTTGTGAACCTTGCTCTGTAAAGTGTTTCAGGCAATTGCCACCAACCAATCCTGATGCACCTGATATAAAGATTTTCATTTTTTTGTGTTGCTTTTGTTCTGTAGAGTAAAAGTAACAATTCCCTTACAACTTCTTTAAGCTTTTGAAATTGTTACACAATAGAGTGTTTACTATATCCAGCCTTTGTTCTTCAACCCAATATAGTGTAATTATAAAAATAGGTAGTTAGCCTTATTTTTAGGCTAACTACCTATTTTTATAGTTCTATTCATTTGCGTTTTACCCTTTGAATATATTATTGATCAAAGGAATATTCTTGTCTAGTTTGAAATGATGCATAGCAGACAGAGCTACAGCTAGCAATATAATAATAAGCAGCGGATACACTATTATTAGTTGAATTCGCTTCATTATAATACTCCTTCTATTGCGCACTACATCATCTTGGTCTAGGTAGCCTCTTGTTTCAATCGTGTTTATTATCACTTTATTTTTACTGCGTGTTTCTTGTTGCCAAGCATCATACCCTGCCAGAGACTTTTGCCTGCGTAAGTTTTTGCCTTTTTCTGTCAGAAAATTTACGCCACCTTCACGTTCACCAATAAACTCGTGATCTATCAGATATTGAAATATGTTTTTTACAGTTTGACTTTGTAAAGATCTGAATGCCCTCTCATCGATATTTTGTTCTGCCATTATTTGTTCCTTCTCATCACCCACAAAGTTTCGTAGTGCTATTTGTATCCCTTTCGAATCGCTTAATGTCTGGGTAGGTATTATCTTATCCAGTAGTCTTTTTTCGAAGTCATTGAGCTCAGTTTTCATTGATTATAATTCTTTTGTTGATTTGATAAAAATGTTTGTAAAAATATCAAACCTACATTGATTCTGCTAAATATGCAATATTTATATTGTTATCCTGATGCTATTATTCTGTAGTTTCCATTTGTTTATAAATTTTGGTTTTGTATGTTTGTGACCAATAATCATTAACAATGAAGCGTTATTTTTTATTCTATTTGTTCTTCTTTTCAGTATTGTCAGCATCAGCTCAAAACTACTATGTAGGTAAGTCTACAGATGGTGTGGAAGAGATGTTTATACAATCTGTTACAAGCAATAGATCAACCAATAGTCTTATCGTATTTGATAGGTTGAAACCAGTAGAAGGAAAACTGGGCGATTTCAGACATAATGCCAAGTCTATGGCTGATGGGAGTGTAAAAACCAAAAATTTCGATAAGCTTGGTTTTTACAGGCGTAAAGTTCAATTTAGCTGCTCTGCTAAAAAATATAGGGTTATGGAATGTACCTATTTCGAGGTGGGTGGAAAGGAAATTGATGCAATAGAATTCGATTCGAAAGAAACACAATGGTTGCCAATACCTAAAGGTAGCCTTGAAGAAATAGAATTGAAAAAAATATGCAGATAGTGTCTGCATATTTTTTCATGCTATTTAAACTCTGAGGTCCATTTTTTATAGTATGTACATCTCTCTCGGTTTCCTTTTATTTTTTCACAGGCCTCATTGCCTAGAAAAAGTATCTCACCAGGGGCTATGTAGCTTATAGTGGTATCTTTGATGGTGTAAGTAGTGTCTTCACTACCTAATTCGTATGTTTTTGTTATTATTTTAAGATCAGCCACAATACCTACTGTTCTGCATCTATTTACAACCACCCATTTTCTTGTTTGGTTGTCATTATTATCTGGTACTACTTTTGTTTCGGTACAACTGAATGCTGAAATGCCATTTATTTGCCCGTAACAATTGTAGGTAGCACTTCGTGCTAGTAGGGTTAATGCTAATAGCATCACTATTTTAATATCAGGTGTTGGTTTAGTATTCATATACATATTGGGAATAGGGTAGAGTTGTATATTGTTTGTAGTGCTGTTAATTGTACTGGTGATTCACTTTGAATGATTGATACAAAACTTACCTTTGTAATCCAATTGAAGCAACAAACGTTAATAGTTCACACCTAATTTTCAATCACAAAAATAACATTCATATACTTATGCGTAAAAAAATTGTAGCAGCAAACTGGAAAATGAATCTGAATATTTCAGAAGGTACAGCATTAGTTAACGATATATTTAAGTCTATGCCAGATCTTCCAGAACATATGCATGTGTTAATAGCTCCGCCTTTTATAAACATTACTAGCGTAGCTGCTCAGCTTGCTGATGTTTCCAATTTTTCGCTTGCTGCACAAAATTGCCATCACGAGGCATCAGGCGCTTATACCGGAGAGGTAGCAGCATCAATGCTCGGCGCAGCAGGGGTAGGGTACGTAATAATAGGGCACTCAGAGCGCAGGCAGTATTTTGCGGAAAGTAATGCAATGTTAGCTCAAAAAACGAACCAAGTATTAGCTAATAATATGCAGGTTGTTTTTTGCTGCGGCGAGCCACTAGAGGTTAGAGATGCTGATACGCAAAATGAATATGTAACTCGTCAGTTAGAAGAAGGGATATTTCATCTTTCTGCTCAGCAAATGAGTAATATAGTTATAGCATACGAGCCTATATGGGCTATAGGCACTGGTCGTACTGCTAGTACAGCACAAGCACAAGATATGCATGCGCATATCAGATCTGTACTAACTGCAAAGTATGGTGAAGATGTAGCTAACAATACATCAATATTGTATGGTGGCAGTTGTAAGCCATCTAATGCAGCAGAACTATTTGCATGCCCTGATGTTGATGGTGGATTAATTGGTGGAGCCTCGCTAAAAGCAGAAGAGTTTTTAGGTATTATCAATGCTATGACAAAGTAGGTTTATAAATATGCTAGATAAACTTTGCTGAGAATAAAATCATGCGTATATTTGCACTCCGAAATGACAATGGCGCGTTGGTCAATCGGCTAAGACGCCTCCCTTTCACGGAGGAATGACGGGTTCGACTCCCGTACGTGCTACAGAAGAGGGAACATGCAATTCAAATTGTAGTTCCCTTTTTTTATTGTTCCCTGAAAACCTTACTAGATTTGAATCTCGCTCAAATTTTTAATTTGCATTAAGAGATCGATTTTATTAAAGTAGCTTACGTTTTTGTCTTATATTTTATCCTCTACTACTCAATTTTATCTACTTTTTGCCGAATTTATTATGATGTGGCGTATACCACAAACAAAAGAGGGACCAAGAATCTGTTTTCTTAGCCCCTCTGTTTTAATTGAGTATTGTATTAATTCCCCAAGTATGTTTTTAATAATTGGCAGCGACTAGCAGTACGCAATTTGGTTATTGCTTTGTCTTTTATCTGGCGTACACGCTCACGGGTTAGTGAGAATTTTTCTCCAATATCTTCCAGACTCATTGGGTTGGCAACCCCAATACCGAAGTACAATTTTATAACATCACGCTGACGGTCGGTAAGGGTACTTAGTGATCGTTCAATTTCACATCTCAGTGACTCGCCATGGTACAACTCAGAGTCTGCAGAGTCGGAGTTTGGGTTTTCCAGTACATCGAGGAGTGTATTGTCTTCGCTATCTACGAAAGGAGCATCTACAGATACGTGCCTCGCAGCAACGCCAAGTGTTGTTTCTACCTCTTCAGTGCCTATCTCAAGAAGCTCGGCCAATTCTTCAGTAGAAGGTTCGCGCTCAAACTCTTGCTCAAGCTGTGAATATGCTTTACTGATTTTATTTGACAGACCAACTTTATTGAGCGGCAGACGCACAATACGAGATTGCTCGGCTAGAGCCTGCAAAATAGATTGGCGAATCCACCATACTGCATAGGAAATAAATTTAAAGCCTCTGGTTTCATCAAAGCGTTGAGCTGCTTTGATTAGCCCCAAATTACCCTCATTGATAAGGTCGCTTAACGACAGACCTTGATTCTGGTATTGTTTGGCTACTGACACCACGAATCTGAGATTTGCTTTTGTAAGTTTTTCAAGTGCAAACTGATCGCCTTGTTTTATTCTGATGGCGAGTTGTACTTCTTCTTCTGGCGTGATCAAATCAACTTTGCCGATTTCCTGAAGATATTTTTCTAGAGATTGGCTTTCACGATTCGTTATTGACTTCGTGATCTTTAGCTGACGCATAGACATAGGCAATGAATTGAGTGGTTTGAAAAAATTAACTCACAACTAATAGCATCAATGAAAGTTGACATTATGTCTACAAAACTAAGGGTCTTATCAATCCAACCCAAAAAAATTATGATTGCCTTAACAACAAAACCTTATATGATGTGAATGGCGTAATAAAATATCTAAAACAATCGCAAAATAAATTTTGATTGTAGTTGCATTTTTTTATTATTGCACCCAACTAATAACAAGAGAACAGCACAACGATGAGTAAAAAGAAAATAATGTACTCTGTGGAGTTTCCGATACGTTGCTCACCCAACATATTATACGAATTTTTGTCTACTCCTGTAGGCTTGCAGGAGTGGTTTGCAGATAAAGTAGATCAGAGAGATAGTGTATACTATTTTACCTGGAATGGCAGTACAGACACTGCACAACTGTTAGAGCATGTAGAAAATGAATTTATTCGTTACCGCTGGGATCACTATGCTAGTGATGAATTTTTTGAATTCAGCATTGAGCAAAGTCCGGTAACTAATGAAACGATTTTAAGAATCACAGATTTTGCAGATAAGGCTGATATCAAAGATCAAGAGAGACTTTGGAGCTCACAGGTACATGACCTTAAGCACAGAATAGGGGCGTAATATATACTGCCAAAGTATATTGCCAATTGCAGCTTTCGCTGCGGTAATGACTGTTGTTTTTTATTATTTTCAACTTTTCAATCCGTATCTATTTACGATACGGATTGTTTTTTTCGAAAAAAAAGTTAATGCTTTAGATCCGTTGGTTGTAAAGCATATGTTTTGTGTACGTTTGTAATCTGAAACAATACCCAATTGATAAAGAAGCTCGACATATTGCTGGTGCGTAGTTTTATCGGGCCTTTTATTGTTACATTTTTCGTTTCGCTGTTCGTGCTCATGATGCAGTTTTTTTGGCTGTACATGGATGAGATGATAGGTAAAGGAGTAGGTGTCTTTTTGCTTTTGCAACTGTTAGTTTATATTTCCACTACTTTAGTCCCTCTTGCCTTGCCACTGGCGGTTCTGCTTTCATCTATAATGACCTTTGGTAATATGGGCGAAAACTTTGAGCTGGTAGCTATCAAGTCATCTGGTATATCTCTGCTCAGGTTCATGCAGCCGCTGTTTATTTTTATACTATTTGTTTCTGGTCTGGCTTTTGTGTTTGCTAATAATGTGATACCTGTAGCTAATCTTAAAGCACTATCGTTACTTTATGATGTGCGCAACTCCAAGCCAACTTTGAACATTCGTGCCGATCAGTTTAACAACGACATACAAGGATACTCAATCAGGGTGGGCAGTAAGGATAAGGACGGCAAGGTAATAAGAGATGTCATGATCTATGACCACAGTGATATGGTGGGCAACAACAAGCTGGTAATGGCCAAAGAAGGGGAGATGATAGCCACTCCAGACAAGCAGCGGCTAATATTTAGGCTAAAGGATGGCTGGCAATATCATGAAGGCTATGAAAATGGTGCACATAATTTCACGCAGATACGCATGCACTTTGACGAATGGGACAAGGTGTTTGATTTGTCAGGTTTCAAGTTTACGCGGAGTAATGAAGATGGTTTCAAGAATGCCAACCAAATGATGAATGTGGCGCAGTTGGTAGAAAACATTGAAAGCCTAAAAAAAAATCAGGTGCGCAGTACTGCAAATATCAATTCCTACCTAGCTCCCTACCTGATATTAGAAACTCAAAGCAAAGAGCGTGACCAGATGAAGGTTTCTCTGGCTGAGAAAGGATATGTAACCAGAACATATGATAGTAGCTTTTCTGAATTGATAGCAGACTCACTGAGGAAGGCTGTATTGCAGGCTGTTATAAATAACGTAAGAAACTTTAAGTCGCTGATGGATGTCACCGCACTTGACTATAAACTACAGACAGAAAACTATCTTAGATACGAAATAGAATTGCATAGGAAGTTTACATTGTCATTTGCCTGTTTGTTGTTGTTTTTGATAGGTGCACCACTTGGGGCTATCATCAGAAAGGGTGGCCTGGGTATGCCATTGGTTATAGCTGTTGCATTTTTTGTGGCATTTCACATACTTAACATTGCTGGCGAAAAACTGGCAAAAGCTGAGTCTGTGGCACCATGGTTGGGAATGTGGATGTCATCAATTGCATTATTACCGGTAGCGTTTGTGTTGATAAAAGCCGCACGTAATGATTCCAGAATTTTCACCGCAGACTGGTATAAAAAAATGTACCGAGCTATAGCAGATAGGGTGAACAAGAAGCAAGAAATAGCAAAACTATAGCAGATTGGTTAACAGTAATAAGTACATATATAATCCGTATTTTGTCTATCCATTCTTTGTTTGGCTGGTTACTGGTGCATTTTTGTTAGCCAATTACAGCAAAGTGCAGCTTTTTACATTCTTCAATTCACATCATACTCCATTTTGGGATGGGGTAATGTATTGTATTACTCACCTAGGGCAGGCCGAGGTTGTTATACCAGTGTTGCTGTTGTTGTTTCTTTTACCTGCATTCAGAAGCTGGTGGTATTTTGTTGTTGCCATTGTATGCAACATTGTGCCTATGCTGGCACAGCAGGGTATGAAGGCATGGTTTGATGAGCCCCGACCGTTAAAGTACTTTAATGATGCCCCTTGGATACATAAATTGCCCCACTGGCCTTCGCTTTATCACCATAGTTTCCCTTCCGGACACACAGAGGGTGCTTTTTGTTTTTTTTGTTTTTTGTCATTGTTGCTATATCGTACTCACCGACATTGGGCACTTTTATTTTTTGTTTTAGCACTTATGGTAGGTTATTCCAGAATGTATTTGGCAGCGCATTTTTTTGCTGATGTATATATGGGTAGTATAGTAGGAGTAGTGGTAACTACTTTATGCTATGTGCTGATGACTGAGTACGTAGGTAAGAAAATAAAATGGGCTAAACCATTGCCATAAGAAACAAATTGTATTAATTACTTCAGCAGTCGCTTAAAAACTCATCCCAAATCCAAATTCTGCTAACTCTGCTGTAGAAAGGTGCGTTTTGAGAAAAGCACATAGATACGCTTCTTTTATAGGTCCGTGTTCGCGCTGGGTAAGGTAGTAGTTGCCTCCTATTTTTTGGTATACTTTTCCTTGTGTTTGGTAAGCTTGTCTCAAATAA
>JBIKKS010000407.1:0-2700 GCA_044360235.1 Flavipsychrobacter sp.
ACCCTATTACCCAACTTGTCTCGCAATGCCAGCTCTACTAAATGATACACAAACGGAGAGTGGGTGCCATGCCTGCCCCGAGCGTGCATACGAAATAGAATATACTGACAAACAGCATGTAAAGTCATATAATGAGTAGCTTGGTAAAACTAAAGTTGTATGGCCTCGTATATCTGAAAGGTAAAAGGTAAAAGGTGTTTTTCATCGCTTGCATGAGGTTCTTCCCACACTAGTTTCCAATGTGTATGGTCTATCGGCGCAAAGAAGGTGTCGGCACCAGGCACAGTTGTATGAACTTTAGTAATATAAAGTCTATCTGCACTGGGCTTGGTTTGTAAGAAAATATGCCCACCACCTATTATAAACACTTCTTCAGCACCTGTGTTTTCAATGTGCAGTAAGGCAGTAGCTACATCCTGAAACAATAAAACACTATCAGGTACCTGAAAGGCAGGATCAGAAGACAACACCACGTTCAACCTACCAGGCAATGGTTTGCCTAAAGATTGAAAAGTTTTGCGACCCATCAATACCGGCTTGCCCAGCGTAGTACGTTTGAAAAACTTCAAATCATCGGGCAGGTGCCATGGAAGGTTGTTGTTCTTGCCTATAGCACCATCTTCTGCCACAGCAACAATGAGCGATTGTATCATACTCCCCAAAAGTAAATAGTTAAACGGAGAAAACACCGACAAGACTGTTGTAGACATTACACAACGAACCAAAAAATTAATACCCTTTTAAAGAGAAATAGAGGTAATTTCGCATACTTTTTTATAGGTCTAGTATGCGTTTAGAATACGCGCATATGGTTTCTAAATAGTTTAAAAAACATGAAAGGCAATGCTGGCACCGGAACTGATGGAACGAATTCTGGAAGGCGACCTCACCGGGTTGTTGCAGCACAGCGGAGATGAAGATTTTCCGGCTGAGGTAGCCCGCATGTTTGAATCGTTCAGTAACGAGGAAGCTATTACTGCTTTTTTGTCGCTGCCCGATAATCTTCAGTCAAAAATATTCCCTTATTTCGACCATGTGCTACAGCTAGGCATCATGGAAGAACTGCCCAAGGCACAGATATCTACCATACTCAACAATCTAGAGTCTAATGAGCGGGTTGCCTTCTTCGACACCCTAGACGGGATAGAAGTAACAGAATACTTGAACCTACTCAATGACAAAAACAGACTTGCCACATACGACCTGCTAGGATATCCTGAGCAAAGTGTAGCGAGGCTCATAAATACTAAGTTTACCACCGTACGTAAGGAGTGGACACTGGGGCAGGCAATAGATCATATTCGCCGATTTTACACAGACACCCCAGCCGCAAATGTGATTTTTGTTGTAGACAATAATGGCAAACTGGTAGACGACCTGCACATAAGAAGGCTTATCCTCAATGACCAAACAAAAAAGATTGAGGATATTATGGACGGCTTTTATGTAAAGCTAGACATACAGGATAGTATAGATGATGCCATTCAGAAGTTTAAAGAATATGACCGCGTGGCTATACCGGTTACCAATAGCAACAATGTGGTGATGGGTGTAGTGACGATAGACGATGTGATAGATGAAGCGGAAGAAAAGGACACCAAGGACATGCAACAGTTTGGTGGTGTGGAAAGCTTAGACCTTCCTTACGTAAAGACCGACTTCTTTACCATGATTCAGAAGCGTGCTGGCTGGCTTATCGTCCTTTTTATAGGCGAGTTGTTTACGGCTACCGCCATGGCGCATTTCGAGTTGGAGCTATCTAAGGCTATTGTGTTGCAGTTGTTTATTCCTCTTATCATATCCAGTGGTGGCAATTCAGGCTCTCAGGCAGCTACGCTCATCATCAGGGCTATGGCGCTTAAAGAGCTATCCTACCGCGACTGGTGGTATGTAATGAAGCGCGAAATTTTCTCTGGTATTACCTTGGGTCTTATATTAGGCATCATTGGGTTTGTCCGCATAGTTATTTGGCAGAACATGGGCTGGTATAACTATGGTGCTCATTTCAATTGGATTCTAGTAGGGCTCACCGTATCACTGTCTGTAATCGGTATAGTTTTGTGGGGTACGCTTACGGGCTCTATGATACCCATGATACTGAAAAGACTAAAACTAGACCCCGCTACATCATCGGCACCTTTTGTGGCTACTTTGGTAGACGTTACAGGCTTGGTTATATACTTCAGCATTGCTGCTGCCATACTGGGCATATAATGGTTATACAGCTATTTCTACATCGCCACCCATTGGGTGCCCTGTACAGGTAAGCACACATCCTTTTTGCAGTTCCATATCCATCAGTACCTCGTTGTATGAATGCCAAACTTTGCCCTCTGTGCATATAGCCGCGCAACTACCACACCTGCCCACTTCACAACTATATGGCAATGATAGCCCATATCCTTTTGCAGCTTGCAAAATACTGTCTGGATAAGAAACGGGTATTCGGTACGTTTGTTTTTTGTAATGGATTGTTGCAATGTGTGTTTGCAAGTCGGGCGGTTGGGGTAGCGTATTTATTCTGTCGGTGGTGTTGTGGTTTTCTTTGTATATCTGTTCGGTTTTTGCTCCCGCTTCTTGCAATGCATAAGTTACCATACGCAGATAGCTGTGAGGACCACAAATGTAAAAAACACATTGTGCCATCACTGTAATACTATATTCTTTCAACAAGACCCGCACTAATGACTTGCTAAGACG
>JBIKKS010000408.1:0-2698 GCA_044360235.1 Flavipsychrobacter sp.
GTTAGAAACCGATCTTGGCCCAGCATCTGATTCATTTTTTGTGCGATTCAATGCCGATACTGTACGCTACTACACACCCGATACTGCGGCTGCACCGCTGTGGCAGATAGGGCGTACGCACAAATCTTTTTTTACCTCAGATACCGCAGGGGTAGTAGCTGTAATGACCGATACCACACATCCTTATCCGGTAAATGCAAATAACTGGTTTGTAATTTCGTTTCGTGCACAATATTTTACGAGTACAGTTTTTAGTTTCTGGCACCGATACCAGACAGATAGTGGCAAAGATGGCTGTATTGTGGAACTATCGCAAGACAATGGAGCAACTTGGTTCAACATCACAGACACCTGTACTCCTGTGCTAGGGTCGGGGCTACCTTCTGATTACGAGTTATTTCTGGATGGTTATTACCTTGCTGGTGATACACTAATCACAGGTGAGTCGGCATTTTCGGGTGCAAGTAGTGCGTCAAGACTTTCAAAATTTTTATTACAGAGCCCACCTGCCCCCAAAATGTCTGCAAATTATAGTTGCAGTTGGATAGGAATGGATAGTTTTTTTGTGAGGTTTCGGTTTGTTAGTGATAGTGTGCCAGATTCTTTAGCAGGTTGGTTTATCGACTCCATCCGTGTTACAAAATATCCTGTAGCCCCTGGAGCTGTGTCTGAGCCCTACCCATTTTCTCAGCTTACTGTTAGCCCCAATCCTTCTTCTAGCGGCATTTTTACCTTTCCAGCATTGCAACAACAAGAACCACTTACCATCACTGTTACAGATGTGCTGGGGAGGGTGGTACTATCAAAGCCCTATACACAGCATGTAGACCTCAGCAACCAGCCGGTTGGACTGTATTTCTATTATGTTACAGATGTACGACATTACTATACTGGCAAGCTAATGCATGCTAAATAGTTCTATATTGCTATAAAAAAATGCCGAGTATATTGATCTTCAATATTTTATGGTTTTTAATAAAGTATGAAATACCTACTAACATTAGTATTTCAATAACAATTTTATTCTTCTTGCTTGTATAATTCGATTAGTAATCTTAGATTTGCTCTTAGTCTTTTCTAAAACTATCAGCAATGCTCAGCGAAGATAAATATACTATTATTGCAAACAAGCTCCGTGAAGGACAAAAGTTCGGAATGTTTGACAAGGGCATGAAATGTTATTTTGATGATGGCTCACTAGTCAGCTACAACGATTTGTGGAAGGCTATAGCTATAGCATATAGCCCTGAAGAAATAGCAGGAAAAAGTCTTACTCAGTTATTTCCTACCACATTTACAGGAGTTCACCAGCGAAAACACCGCGCTCAAAAGTGGAGTAAAAACGTATTTGCGTTTTTTGGGCTATGATGGGTTTATCCATGGTACAATGTGGTTTTTCTTACAAATACTATTTACTTATTGGAGTATAATTGTGGCTATTATAGCTAGTACTATATTCATGATTCAATATACGCACTCATGAATAGTTACAAGAACACATCCTTCACCTTGGGTGGAGATATGTCAGTAAATCGTATGGGATTTGGCGCCATGCGCATAACAGGCAAGGGTATATGGGGACCACCCGAAGACCGTGAAGGGGCAATAGAAGTACTACAAAACCTACCCAGTCTGGGAGTGAACTTTATAGATACGGCTGATAGCTATGGTCCTTATGTATCGGAGGAGCTGATAGCTGAGGCGCTGTACCCCTACCCTCAAGGCATGATAATAGCTACTAAGGGCGGTTTTGAGCGCACAGGGCCGAATCTGTGGCACATAAACAGTCATCCAGACCACCTGCGTACTGCGTTAGAAGGCAGCCTGAAAAGGCTGAACGTGAGCCAAATAGACCTGTATCAGCTACACCGGATAGACCCTAATGTACCCTTTACAGATACGCTCACCTTCCTGAGGCAAGCTCAGCGCGAAGGACTCATCAGACACATAGGGCTATCAGAAGTAAGTGTAGCAGCTATACAGCAGGCACAGGAACAAGTAAATGTAGTATCTGTGCAAAACAAGTATAGTATAGTGTACAGACAGTGGGAGGCAGAACTACAATACTGCGCCGCTAACCACATAGCATTTATACCATGGAACCCTATTAATGCCGGCAACATACTGTATGTAGATAAGCTGAAGGAAATAGCTCACCGCCATCAGGCTACCATGCAGCAAGTAGCACTAAGCTGGCTATACCATTATGCACCCAATATGCTGCTTATACCGGGCACGTCAAAAGTAGCTCATCTTGCAGAAAATGTGCTAGCACCGACCATTGACCTCACTGCTACAGAAATGACGGAGCTAGACGACCTCAAAAACGCTTAGTACTGCTTTATACAAGCCATCAGCAAATGATGGCTCACAAATAAGCTACCAAACAACAAACCCTGCTATAGTAGCAGGGTTTGTAATATTATGGTTAACGATTTCTGTATCAGGCAGTAGTGTAAGAGCGAACGATTATCATCTCGCGCACAGCATCTGCTATACCCTTTGCATCATAGCCACACTCGCGGTGTAGTTCTTCTGGTTTTCCATGCTCCACCAGTCTGTCTGGTATACCCAGCATACGAACATCAAGTTTGTAGCCGTTTTCGTTCATAAACTCTAGTATAGCACTACCAAAACCACCTACTATAGTACCATCTTCCACCGTTACTATCTTGCTGTACTTGCTGGCTACCTCGTG
>JBIKKS010000409.1:0-2696 GCA_044360235.1 Flavipsychrobacter sp.
GGTTACGGTGCATCCGCTGGCTAATATAGAAGGTTCTGACAGTGTATGTGTGGGGTCTGATATTTTGCTTACTAACATAGTTGGTGGCGGTACGTGGGTAAGCAGTAATCCTGCTGTGGCTCAAATAGATACATTCACTGGAGTGGTAACAGGTTTGGTAGATGGTATATCTTATATAGGGTATACTACTGCCGAGGGTTGTGCTACTACTTTTTTCTTGAGGGTTATACCTGCATTGCCAGCAATAGCTGGTCCGTCATTTATATGTAGCAACACCGAGGTTATACTTTCAAATGGTGTATCTGGTGGCAGATGGAGTACCAGCAATATATACGTAGCCGATGTAGATAGCTTGACTGGTAAGGTGTCAGGTCACTTTCCTGATACTGCTGTTATAACTTATATGATTTACGGCTGTATCGCTAAAACAACGGTAACTGTTAATCCATTACCTAGTCCTACGCTTACTTACAACTGGATACCGAGAACACTGACTACAGCACCGATACACTTGGCATACCAGTGGTATGATACCAGCGGCGCTATACCAGGTGCCACTAGTAATACCTTTGCAATGCCTTACGTAAATGCAAGTTATTATGTAGTAGTTACAGACTTCTTTGGTTGTGATGGTCCATCAGATGTATTTGAGTTTACTGTAGGTATGAATGACATTAATAACCCTGCACAATTCACTCTGTACCCAAATCCTGCATCAGATGTTGTTTACTTTGATGGTGCGGAAGCCTCTAAGATTGTTATCAGTTCTATAGATGGCAGGGTGGCGATAACTGCTAACAATACAAAACAAATTAGCATCAAAGATCTTACCAATGGTATATACTTTGTACGGTTTTACAACACTAATGGGGAGTTAGTACATACCCAAAAGTTGTTGAAAGAATTGTAGTAACAACTTAGTAATATTAAATAACAAGGGAGCTGTCTTACGATAGCTCCCTTGTTATTAGTTGTAGTGCCATTAACAGGCATAGGTAGGTGCCTACGGATCAGTTGATACTTTCACCTGTAGGGCGTTTTTAGCTCTTTTATCTACTGTATTATTTTATGCTAGTTATCGTCGCTTTAAGAGGCTGTAATTGGGTGTGTATTGCTGCTAAAGTGAATGGGTGTTGAAGTGTATCGTAGTAGGGCAGGGTGGTGCTACAGGTGTTAGTAAAGTATAGCACAATGGAACATGAATCTGTAAAACAAAATAAGGTTGAACGTTTTGTGAACGTTCAACCTGAATATGAAAATTTGAAGTGTTTTAATTAAAAAAACAGGAGCTGCTTATTTTTTTACACCGCTTGCTGGCGCACTAGTTTGTTTTGCAGCTTTAGGCTTAGAAGTGCCTTCTGGTTTCTGAAAGAACATTACAGAAATAATACTAAGACCACCTATTATAGAGATAAGTGTCCAAGTACCTTTTTCCATTACATCGGTAGATTGCTTAACACCCATCACCTGAGAACTCATAGTACCAAAAGAGCCTTGCAGACCACCACCTTTGGGATTCTGTATAAGTATAAAGAATGCAAGAACTACACAGGCTATTAAAATAAGAATTGTGAAAATGGCTATCATAATTGTTTTTCCTTTAGGATTTCTTCTATTTTGCGGGCAAAGTAAGCATTTTTTTGAGGATTTCGCAAACTTAATTTGCGATACATATCAATTGCCTTGTCTAGTTTGCCCTGTTTTATATAAATATCGGCCAATGATTCGCTTGCCAGACCGTCTTCTTTGGTTATGGAGTTAACAGCCATTTCGAAAACATTCTCCGGAATCTCTTCGTTTTCTTCTTCTATGGCGGCAGCTAGTTTTTCTTTCTGCCACATAGTTTTTAGTGCTCTCTGATCTTTAGTTTCTTCCTTTTGTTTTTCGGTAGAACTTTTAAAGTGCAATAACCACTCAGAAAAACTCATCATCACCATTAGCGATTTTGCTACTTCTTCTGCCGTTTTCAGTCTATCGATATCAGTAGGTAATACAGGCGATATTTTTTCGCCTTGCTGCAAGAAATAGTCTTCTGTGTAAATGGGGTATATCAGTGGTTTTTCTTGTCTGCTATGTTGTGTGGGCCTGAATTCCTCATCTGGTATCTGGCTTTGTGCAGTGGGCTCAGGAGCAGGTGTTTTTTTAATGGGTAGTTGGTCGGGTATGGGAGCCGCTACTGATGACAGTGTATTGTCTTCAGTAGTTGTTGTGTTTTTTTCATCATCGCCCTGCGACCAGAAATTTTTATGTTCTTCTTCTATATCAGTAGTAGTGTCTGTTATGTTCTCAATTATATTTGTTTCAGCCATAACTTCTACATTGTTACTAGTTTCTAGTTGGTCCGTAATTATGCTGTTTTCAGTAGGTGTAATATCATTTACATTCAGCTCAGCTTCTGTAACTACTTCTTCTGCTATTTCAGTAGGTAGAAGTATCTCTGTAGCTTCGCTGTTGTCTGTTATTTGATTTTCTTCCGGTGTTATGTTTTCAATTACAGTTGGTTCGGTAGCTATCACTAACTCTTCCTCAACCATAACGGGTATCATCGTCTCATTGTCAGATACAATTTCAATCACATGAATTTCTTCAGGTAATATGTCCTCAATTATAGCTGGCTCATTAAGGATCTCAGCCTCATCTACTACTGTATCAGGTATTATTTGTGCCAAATCATCTTCTGTAGCTATCTCTACTTC
>JBIKKS010000410.1:0-2694 GCA_044360235.1 Flavipsychrobacter sp.
GGCGAAAAATCAAACTTTATTCCTGCCACTTCATACAGCTCGCCCAGTGTGCGGGTGTAGCCTAGGCTCAGTGCATTCATATAGTTGGTCAGTGCCTGCTCTTTGTTGGTTCTATATTGGCGCCACATGGCTACTGCCCCTAGCTGTGCTATACCATACTCTATGTAGTAAAACGGCACCTCAAACAAGTGCAGTTGTTTCTGCCACAGGTTTTTGCGATATTCCTCATGTCCACTCCAGTCTGTTACCCCTGTCGAGAATTCACCCAGTATCTCCAGCCATGCGGCCTCTCTCTCAGCCACTGTATGACCCGGATGTGTGTACAACCAGTGCTGGTATTTATCTATGGTAGCTATCCATGGCAGCACAGTTATGATGCGTTCCATCTCTTCTAGCTGTGCTCTATGCAGTTCTGTTTGGTTTGGGAAAAACACATCCCAATGCTCCATCGAAAAAAGCTCCATACTCATGCTTGCCAGCTCTGCTATCTCCATTGGGTACTCCTTCAGCGCAGTCAACGGCAGCGGGTGCGACAGGAACGAGTGTGCCGCATGCCCACCTTCGTGCATCATCGTTATCACATCGCCCATAGTGCCAGCAGCATTCATAAATATAAATGGCACACCAGTCTCTGCCAGCGGACAGTTATACCCACCCGGTGCCTTACCTATACGGCTTTCCAGATCCAGCCTGTTCATCTGCTGCATTGCTTCTATGCAACTGCTAAAAAATGGCGACAATCTGCTGAATACCTCCACTGTTTTAGCAGCCAGTTCGGCACCCGTGACAAATGGGCGCAATGGCTCTGTACCTGCTGGTTCGGCATCGCCATCCCAGGGGCGCATTTTGTCTACACCTAATCTGCGCTGGCGATGTTTGGTCAGCATTGCCTGCAAAGGCACTATATGTTCCTTTACCGCATCATGAAACGCAAAACAGTCTGCCACACTATAGTCAAATCTGCCCAGCTCTCTAAACTTATAATCTCTGTAATTCTCAAAGCCCGCATTCACTGCTATTTGCTGCCTTATAGCCAGCAACTTGTCAAACAGTTCATTCAGTTTTTCTTTATCCGTTAGCCTTCTGCTGCTTATCGCACCAAATACGTTTTCACGTAGTGCTCTGTCAGGGTTTTGTAGCAGTTTCGCAGCCTGCTGCAGTGTGTATACTTTGTCGTCTACAGTCACTGTCATAGCACCAGATATAGCACCATATTGCTGTGCCAGCACACTCATTTCGGCTTGCAGTGGCACATTGGCATCTCTGTAGAGCGATGCAGCATTTTCTACACTACGTAGATACGGAAAGTACAAATTCTTGTCTAGCTCTGTAACAAACGGACAAGCCAGCAGTTTTTTATTCAGCTCAAAAGCGTACGGTTTTATATGCGGTTCTATCTCTGTGCAGAAGTAGGTAAATGCTTCTTCCAGTTCTTTGTTGGTAGTATCACATGTCATGCGTATTTGTCGCCAGCATATGTCCTCACTTAGCACAGCTTCCAGCTCGCTTACATCTTGCAGCCATTTATTCAGTTGCGCACTGCCATTTATATCTCTGTTCTTCAGCTCTTCATAGTAGGGCTTTATCGATTCCCAATTAGTGATCGCAAAATCAGCTGGCAGCAATGTTCTTTCTTTTACATGTAGTGGTTCAAATTTTCGGCTCATTATCAGTTATTTTTCTATTGCAAAGTAAGCGTACTCTCTATATATCAGCTCTCTTTCTTACGCATTTAACACTATTATATTTATCTCATTTGTTAGGCAAAACTCCATTTTGCACCATTTTAAACATTGAATAATATTACATACTAGCATTTCATGAGTATATATGCCAATTTTTAAGAAAACAATTAACTAAAAGTGATTTTTAGCAAAGCACTGCCCTTAAAAAAGTATTTATTATTGTTATATCTATAAAAGTGATTGGATGGGTTGATAATTCCATTTTTTTTCTACACCTCGGCTTTGTATATTTGCACCAAGTTGTGAATTTAATGGGTTAGTAAGTAAGAGCTGCTGGATTCCTCCGGCGGCTCTGTTTATTTATAGTCAGTTATTTTTTTCTCTTTCTTACCCTATTTCCCTACATCTTAGTACCTCTGTCATACCACTGTAAACCACCATCCAAGTGATGCACTGTAGTAATACTCAAACTATCTATTAAACAGCACTTGGTCGGCAAATTATTTCAGAATAAATTCTTCCAAATTATCTGGGGAAACAACCAAAGTTTGAGCTCCAGGGTAGTTGTCTGTAAAAGTCTGCGGAAAACGAACCTTATCATTTTTGCCCCACTTAAATTCAAATGCCTTTAGTTGCCCAGCCTCATGTTCTTCTATCAGGTCTATTTCTTGTTGCTGTGTAGTACGCCAAAAATATTGTTTAGCATCTATGTTGTTATAATTCAAAAATTTCATCCTTTCCGAGATGATGTAATTCTCCCAAAGCGCACCCACATCAGTTCTTGAGGTCACCGGATTGAAGTTATTTATTATTGCATTTCGTATGCCACAGTCATAGAAATATACCTTTTTGCCTTTTTTTATTTCATTCCTTACATTCCTGTTTAGTGCAGGCAAACGGAAGACTACAAAACTTTTTTCTAGCAGATCTATATACTTATCTACAGTTTTGCCATCGCTGCCTATTGTCTGTGCTATTTCCTGATAGCTTATTTCACTACCCACCTGCA
>JBIKKS010000411.1:0-2691 GCA_044360235.1 Flavipsychrobacter sp.
GCCTAACATAGGGCTGCAATACAACCTGCTGTATGGCACACTTGCCAACAGAGAAAGCCACCGCAATGTGGCTATGGGCGTGCCTTACAAAGGATACCATGAGGCAGGGGTGATGCTAAACAATCTGTTGCGGTTGCGCTCAGGTAGTACCTACTACACTACACTCAATCTGGGTTATTTTTACAACCCCACACCGCTATTCAACCTAGAGCAGAATGGCAAGTTGGTGTTTGGGTTGTCGGTGGAGATGTAGTGAAACAAGCAAATCAATGGTTATACTTCTTCTGCCAAATCTCCCTTTTTTCCTCACCTTTTACATTCTCGTGCTTTACTGTATTTTTACATTACAACAATAATCTGCAATGAAACATAAAATGAGCCTTAAACTGGCTATTCCGCTTATGGCAATGAGTGCACACTTAATGACAGGATGTGGTAATGGCGATGCCTCCAGCAGTACTGCGAAAACAGACACCGTAGCAGTAGCCGATGGCTATGACGATAACTTTGTGGTAGAAGCTCAGTCGTTTGCCGATCTGCAACTATTGCGCTATCAGGTGCCGGGCTTTAATAGCCTGCCACTACAGCAGAAAAAACTGGCTTATTACTTGTACGAAGCAGCTCTGTGCGGCAGAGACATCATTTATGACCAGAAAAGCAAGGAAGGACTGCTACTGCGCAAAACACTGGAAACCATATACGGCTCGTACACAGGCGATAAAAACAGCCCAGACTGGCAACTGCTGCAGACCTACATAGGTAGGGTGTGGTTTAGCAATGGCAACTATCATCACTACTCTAATGAGAAGTTTGTGCCGGAGTGTGCTTACGACTATTTTGTGGCTACAGTAAAAGCAAGCGACACAACCCGCCTGCCAAAGAATGAGGGCGAAAGTACAGATGCTTTTCTGGCACGCATAAAGCCTGTAGTGTATGATGCGAAATATAAGCCCAAGGCGGTAGACCTACGTCCTAACGTAGACAACATAGTAAACTCTGCCAATAACTTTTATGAGGGTGTGACACAGAAGGAAGTGGAGAAGTACTACGATGCTTTTGATACCAAGGGTAATGCACCATCGTGGGGGCTGAACAGCAAGGTCGTGAAAGAAAACGGAAAGATAGTGGAGAGGGTATGGAAGAGTGGTGGCATGTATGGTGCTGCTATAGACAAGATAGCCTACTGGCTGGAGAAAGCAGCAGTTGTAGCCGAAAACGAGCAACAGAAAAAGACGCTGGAGCTACTGGTGCAGTACTACAAAACTGGTGACCTGAAAATATTTGATGATTACAGCATAGCATGGGCAAAAGACACAGAATCGCGCCTAGATGCGGTCAATGGTTTTATAGAGGTGTATCTGGATGCGATAGGCAAAAAGGGCAGCTTTGAAAGTACGGTGTCGCTGAAGGATATGGAAGAAACCAAACGTCTGGAAGCTATAGCCAAAGAGGCACAGTGGTTTGAGGATAACTCGCCTATAATGAAGGAGCATAAGAAGGATACTGTAAAAGGTATATCTGCCAAGGCTATAACGGTGATAGTGGAGAGTGGTGATGCTGCGCCCAGCACGCCTATAGGCATAAATCTGCCCAATGCTGAGTGGATACGTAAGGAGCATGGCTCTAAGTCAGTATCGCTGAGCAATATTATTCACTCTTACAATGTAGCTAGTGCCAAGGGCGGTATGGCGGCAGAGTTTGCGGTAAATGATGAAGTGCTACAGCGCATGAAAAAACATGGCTCGCTAGCATCGGACTTGCACACAGATATGCACGAGTGTATAGGGCATGCCAGTGGCAAGCTGAACCCCGGTGTGGAAACAACCGATAAGACTCTAAAAAACTATGCTAGCTGCCTAGAAGAGGCTCGTGCTGACCTAGTGGGGCTGTACTACATATATGACCAGAAACTGGTGGACCTAGGTGTAATGCCTAGCCTAGAAGTGGGCAAAGCCGGCTATGACAACTATATGATGAATGGCATAATAACCCAACTGACACGCCTGAAACCCGGAGAACAACTAGAAGAAGCGCACATGCGCAACAGGGCTCTGGTGGCGCGCTGGGCGTATGAAAAGGGTAAAAAAGATAGCGTTGTGACACTGGTGAAAAAAGACAACAAAACCTATGTACAGGTGAACGACTACCAGAAGTTGAGAGTGTTGTTTGGTGAGCTGCTCAAAGAGATACAACGCATAAAATCGGAGGGGGACTATAAGGCTGGTAAGAACCTAGTGGAAACCTATGGTGTGAAGGTAGACCCTGTGCTACACAAGGAGATACTGGAGCGTTTTGTGAAGCTGGGTATGAAGCCATACAGGGGTTTTATACAGCCTAAGCTGGTGCCTGTAATGAACGGCGACGAAATTACAGATGTGAAAATAGAATACCCAGACAACTTCTACAGCCAGATGATGGAGTATGGCAAAAACTACGCCTTCCTGCCAGTGACTAACTAAGATTTTAGATTATTAAGATAAAAAAAGGACTGATCCATGTATGTGGGTCAGTCCTTTTTTGTTTGTAAATAATTATATTTGTTTATTCTGCAAACCAATTTATAGTTATCAACTGTCTTATAAAATATAACTCTCACTATGCGTTCAATAATCCTCACCAGTTTTTTACTGATACAAGCCTACCTGCTGTCTGCCCATGGCGACACCACAAAGACACCCAAAAATTACCGCA
>JBIKKS010000412.1:0-2689 GCA_044360235.1 Flavipsychrobacter sp.
CGTCGCCAGCGGTATGATTGCTCCAGTTGGCACTACCCAGCAATTGCTCGCTGCCGTCCGGCAATAGATGTATGAGTTCCAGATTGCGGTTGAAAAGCATTGCACTTTCGCCTGTCACCAACTTAGAGTACCCTTTTACTGCATCGATAGTTATAGGATCAGGCTGTTCAGCAGCAATGTAGACTCCCCTATCACTGGGTTTTAACTTACTGTTTATTGCCCGCCATCTTCCTTCGCCATCTTTATAGTGCATAGGTGCGGTGGACGATTGCTGCATTATTTCCTTACCATTTGTACCCGATTTTATGTATTTCCTAGTGTACTCAGTTCTGGACGCTAGGTCTTCAAAACAATCTTCGGGTGGTGCGTCTTGCAGCATTTTACCAAAATCGGGGTGGTATTGGTGTTTACTATTATACTGCCTGGATTCGTCTGTGATGTGAGTGCGATAGGCGGAAAAGGCAGAATAGTTCCGATGCTGGGGTTGCATAGTTGTTTGCTGCGCAGTAGCCCCCACAAAAAACAAACATAACAAGAAGAGTAAATAGTATTTCATAACCAGACTATACAAATATACATGTATTAGCATCAGCAAATCAGGATTTGAAGATGAGCAATCAAGATGATTGTAAGTGGGTCACGAAACACAAACATCCTCATTAATAGACAAAAAACAGAGATTTTCTGTCTATTAAACCAGAGAAAACAGATACAAAAAGCAGAAATACACATAACAATTCATACATTTGCCGCTATAACGTTTACAAACTTATTTTTAATCCAAAATTTCCGAACAAAAAATGTCGTATTTATTCACATCAGAATCAGTATCAGAAGGCCATCCAGATAAAGTAGCCGACCAGATATCAGACGCATTGGTAGACAACTTCCTTGCCTGGGATCCGCAGTCAAAAATTGCTTGCGAAACACTGGTAACAACAGGTCAGGTAGTATTAGCCGGAGAAGTAAAATGTAATACCTACATAGATGTACAAACAATAGCACGTGAGGTGATAGCCCGTATAGGTTACACTAAAAGTGAATATATGTTTGAAGCACATTCTTGTGGTGTACTTTCTGCGATACATGAGCAGTCTGCCGACATTAATCAGGGTGTAGACAAAAAGAAAAAAGAAGAACAGGGTGCTGGCGACCAAGGTATGATGTTTGGATATGCTACCAACGAGACTTCTAACTATATGCCATTGGCACTAGACCTTGCACACAACTTGTTGTTGCAACTGGCCGCTATCCGCCGCGAAGGTAAACAAATGAAATACCTGCGTCCTGATGCAAAAAGCCAGGTAACACTGGAGTATGACGACAACAACAAACCAGTGCGCATAGATGCTATAGTTATCTCTACTCAGCACGATGACTTTGCTGAAGAAAAAGCTATGCAGGAAAGAATCACTAAAGATGTAAAAACTATTCTTATTCCTCGCATTCTGAAAAGCTATCCTCAATACAAACACCTTTTCAACGAGGAAATAAAATATCACATCAACCCTACAGGCAAGTTTGTGATAGGCGGCCCACACGGCGATACTGGTCTTACTGGTCGTAAGATAATAGTAGACACCTATGGTGGCAAAGGTGCACATGGTGGTGGTGCTTTTTCTGGTAAAGATCCGAGCAAGGTAGATCGCTCTGCAGCATATGCTACACGCCACATAGCCAAAAACATGGTGGCTGCTGGTGTGTGCGAAGAGGTGCTGGTGCAAGTATCCTATGCTATAGGCGTAGCAGAACCAATGGGACTATATGTAAACACATATGGCACATCGAAAGTAGAAATGACTGATGGCGAAATAGCTAAAATACTAAGCGAAATATTTGATATGCGCCCTTACTTCATAGAAGAGCGTCTGAAACTTCGCCAGCCTATGTATAGCGAATGTGCTGCTTATGGCCACATGGGTCGTGTACCTGAAACAGTGACAAAAACTTTCAAAAGTGTAGATGGCAAATCTAAAACGATGAAAGTAGAACTGTTTACGTGGGAAAAACTTGACTTCGTAACAAAGGTGAAGAAGGCTTTCAAAATAAAATAAGTAGAAACCATATCATTACAATGCAAAAGCCGC
Organism: Flavipsychrobacter sp.; assembly: GCA_044360235.1. Classification (GTDB taxonomy): domain Bacteria; phylum Bacteroidota; class Bacteroidia; order Chitinophagales; family Chitinophagaceae; genus Nemorincola. The sequence goes on from JBIKKS010000412.1 coordinate 2,088, forward strand.
TCACTGAGCGGCTTTTGCATTGTAATATACTGCTGAAACTCTAAGAGCTTGTTGAGCGTAGTTGATGAAAACATACTCTAAACCCACAAAAAAAGCGGCAGGTTATAACACCCACCGCTCAATAGAATACACTGTGATACTATTAATACCTGATATCCATTTCCTTAATCAGGTTATCAGCACGACCCATTTTGTCTATTAGGAAGAGTACAAAACGTATATCGCACACTATGGTTCTTTTATACTTTTTGTCAAAAGCTATATCGCCACTCATTGCTTCCCAGTTACCGTCAAATGCAGTACCTATCAACTCACCATTAGCATTCATGACAGGGCTACCTGAGTTACCACCAGTGATGTCGTTATTAGTGATGAAGCAGGTATGTATAGTACCATCAGCATCAGCCCAACGACCATAATTTTTGTTATTGTACAGCGTTACAAGATCTGCTGGCACATCAAATTCATCATCATTTGGTTTGTACTTAGCCATCAGTCCATCAAGCGTTGTGAAGTAGCTGTACTGCACACCGTCAGTTGGCTCGTAGCTTAGCACCTTTCCATAAGTGATACGCATTGTAGAGTTAGCATCTGGGTAAAAC
>JBIKKS010000413.1:0-2684 GCA_044360235.1 Flavipsychrobacter sp.
TCTGCCCTGTACATTTTTTGCTCCAGCACAGCAAGCTGCTTTTGTATACGGTGAAGCACTGCATTGGCAGCAGCCAGCAGTGTAGGGTCTACGGCTACAGCCTTTGACCTCAAACCATCTAAAATAGCTGCTATAGCCTGAGATTCTGAAGTGGTATGCCAGTCGTCCTGACTATGCGCTGTTATCTGATTTTTTGTGAGATCCGTTTCTTTAATAAATATCTCAGGCATCTGCAATCCAGATTGCTGGCGCAACCTTGCCTGTTGGGCATCTATCCACAACACAGATTGACGCAACATAACCAGTGGATAAAACACACCATAATGCGCAAACAAAGTCTTTAATTGGAACCAATAAGCCACTTCTGCCCCCCCCCCTATAAAAGCCACATCGGGAAGGATAGTAGACTGAAAAAGCCCCCTCAAAATAACATTGGGGCTAAACCTTTCTGGATGGTTGCTAACTTCGTTCATCAATTCCGCCTCCGTAAACGAAACATCTGTATTAAGAACTACCCACTTTTCACCGCTACGTTCTATTCGTTCACGTATCTGATGATTGAGATAAAATAGATTGATGGGTCTGGGAAATGCCTGTGTTTTATAGTTTAGTTCTAGTAATCTGGTCTGCTCAGTAACAACAGGAAAAGAGTTGCTGTGCAATAATTCATCTTTTATAACAGGTATAAAAGCCGACTTCAACAAGGCATCATCAGGATTGACAATAACCAAACCATATCTACCAAACAACTTATCGACCAGGTAGTGTGTGGCTGCCCCTATGGTAGGCTGCCCCATATATGCCTCTGTTATCAGTTCCCGTAATTCTGTATAGTAGGTACCCGGAGGGCCCATAGTTAAAAATAAACGATCTAATAGTGGTTTGAGCCCAGATGTACTCATTCTGCCTACTGCCCCTTTTTGTCCATCGCCATCCCACACAAATTTTTCGTTGCCATTCCTGAAAACACCTAGCTCATCAATATCATTGTCCTCGCTACCCATGTAGTAGACCGGCACAAAATGATTGTTAGTATACTTTTCATTTAGCTCACCAGCTAATTTTATGACGTGCAATATTTTGTAAACAAAATAAAGATACCCTGTCATCAAATTGGGCTGATGTGCTGTTGTTACTGTATAAGTATTATTATCTAGTAATGATTGTATGTTGTCAGTGACAAGCGCTGTAGTGGCACGACCCTTATACTGGGCTGTTAACGCCTGTACCAATAATATTCTATCAGTTACATGCAAACTACGTGAAGCAATTGCTTTATCAATCCCTTCGGCATCTGGCGAGAAGCTATAAAACTCATTGACATTGACACTTCCTGCCAGGTAATCGGTAACAAGCTTGGAGAAAAAACCAGTTTCGTTGTAAGAAACACTTGAATAACTATATGCCAATGTAATGCTGATTTTGTGGTACGAAGTTAGCAGCAAGTAAGCAGAAAACCGCTATTATGGTATGTATAGTGCTATAAGCATGTATTATAGTAAAGCACCATTATTTGTAAGCAGAAGTAATAAAAGAGAATGTAGCATTTTTGTATTGGGGCTTCAAAACACCTTGTCTCAAGTGCTGAAAAGTGTATCCTGGACCTTTAGTAAGAAATAAATTAACGAGCCAAGCAGGTAACACACCACCGGGGTCGAAATGAAGGGTGTATACTATTTTCAGTTCATGGTCTGATATGCTGGTAATATCCCAGTGAGCAATAGACTTTGGCACTCTTACCAATCCTTTTTTGTGTGGCAATTTATCGGGGTCTGTACGAGAATCGATGGTTACATACCCGGGTTTGGGCTGATTAATAACGAAGTGTGCTATGTAATCTCGGTTGGAACAAGGCCATGGCAGATTGGCCTCAGAATAAAATATAAGTTCATTGGGAGCAATGCCCTCCAATACATGAGACAACTTTGTGCTGTACACCCATTCTGGTTGTTTTTCTATATCAAGCAAAAAAGCTATCAATTGATTTATGTTAGCTGCGATGTTGACCTCAACTTTGAGCGACTTAAAGTTTGAATTTTCGGCAGGTGCTGTATATATTCTTATGCCATCTTCTACTTTTTTTAGCTTCCAAAGGGACTGGGCTGTAGCAGTACAGGAAATAAAAACAAACGAAAAAAGAAATAAAAACCTGCGCATAAACAATATTCAAAGATGTACAAATGAGATAACAAATTACCACTTCAGACCAGCAGTCTTCAGCACCTCGCGAATAGCCTCATAAGAGCGAGATGCGTGGGTGCCTAGTTCTTTTTCGACCACCCAACGAGCCTCCATAATGTTTTCTTCTTTTTGAGGCTTTAGTAGGTCTGTGCTGGTACCATACATTGTATACCATACAGTTTGTTTGAGGTATTGCTCCCCATCTTGCACGTAAATATGAAAACTATCGCTCAATTTGTCGCCAAGGCGCAACTGCCGCAAGCCTGTTTCTTCACTCACCTCTCTCAATGCACATTCAGCTATGTTTTCCCCTTCATCCAGCTTTCCTTTTGGCAGATCCCATTTACCACGGCGATATATCATCAACAATGCACCCTCTTCGTTGTACACCAGCCCACCACCTGCCATAATGGGGCGATACATAGCGTGCAACTGATCTTGCAAAGCTTCCTCAGATACATCTTCAATAATCGCTCCTGCATTACCGGGCCTATCCATAAACT
>JBIKKS010000414.1:0-2682 GCA_044360235.1 Flavipsychrobacter sp.
CCAGTTGCCTTCTGGTTGCATTCCTATCACCTCTGAGTGGGCGTGTTGCGACATCTGCCTTATCAGGTGTTTACGGTATGCATCGGGCATTTTGTCACGAGGTTCTATAGCATCACCCCTTTCTATCTTTTCTTCAAAGTGTCGCAGCATTTCGGCTTGAATGCTGTCTGTTTTTTCTAAAACATCCATAAAAACGATTTTATGATTTATATACTTTGATTAACTAAATTGACATTAATTATTGACAATCAACACTTTATAAAGTACCTCTTCTTGCTTGCTCAGCCTCTATAGATTCGAACAAAGCCTGAAAATTGCCCTTACCAAAAGACCTTGCCCCTTTGCGTTGTATGATCTCGAAGAATAGTGTGGGTCTATCTTCTACTGGTTTTGTAAAGATTTGTAACAGATATCCTTCTTCATCTCTATCAACCATGATACCAAGCGATTTCAGTATTTCCATATCTTCGGCTATCTCTCCTACCCTTTCGCCTACAGTATCGTAATACTTGCCAGGCACATATAGGAACTCAACACCACGCTTACGCATTTCGCTTATCGTAAAAACAATATCATCAGTAGCTACTGCTATATGCTGGCAACCTGGTCCGCCATAAAAATCCAGATATTCCTCAACCTGCGATTTTTTGATACCTATTGCGGGTTCATTTATAGGAAACTTAATTCTACCATTGCCATTACTCATTACCTTACTCATCAGAGCGGTATACTTTGTGCTGATATCTTTGTCATCAAAGGTTACCAGATTGGCAAAGCCCATCACTGTGGCGTAGAATTCTGCCCATTTGTTCATAGCACCTAGCTCCACATTACCCACCATGTGGTCTATAAATTTCAGACCAGTACTAGGTGGATTGTACTCAGATACCCAAGACTCGTAACCTGGTAAGAAAACCCCATTGTAATTCTTGCGTTCTACAAATATGTGTATGGTATCTCCATACGTATGTATTCCCGAGCGCACCACTTCTCCGTCTTTGTCGCCCTCGGTCATAGGTTCGAAACACGATGTAGCTCCACGCTCAGTTGTTATTTCATACGCTTCAGTAGCATCCTCTACCCATAGCGCTATAACTTTCACCCCATCGCCATGTTTGCGAATATGGTCGGCTATTGGGCTGTCTGGTACTAATGGTGTAGTGAGCACTAGTCTTATTTTGTCTTGTACCAGCACATACGACACCCTGTCTCTTACACCAGTCTCCAGCCCTGCATATGCCAGCGACTGAAACCCAAAAGCAGTTTTGTAATAATGTGCAGCTTGTTTGGCATTGCCCACATATAATTCTACATAGTCGGTACCATTGATAGGCAGAAAATCTTGTGCCTTGTCAAATATTTTCTCTATACCGTAATTGTAATTTTTAACTTCTTTAAGACTGGGAGTGTTCATATAGCGTTTACTTTATTTATTTCAGAATAATTTTCTTGATTTACATTCGGTGGCAGCAGCGGTATTATTTCCATTGTTCTGGTAGCCACGACTTGAAGTAATCAGGTACTTCTATTTTAATTCCTTCTTCGGTTATCATCAGCGGCTGAAAGGGATCTATCATCACAGCCAGTTCCTTAGTTTCTTTTTGTCCTATGCTGCGCTCTATAGCACCTGGATGCGGACCATGTGGTATGCCACCAGGATGCAGCGTAAACTGTCCGGCTTTGATATTATTTCTGCTCATAAAGTCACCATCTACATAGTAAAGCACTTCATCGCTATCTATATTGCTGTGGTGGTAGGGTGCTGGTATAGCATCGGGGTGATAATCATATAAACGGGGCACAAAAGAGCATATTACAAAATTGCGGCTCTCGAATGTCTGATGTACTGGTGGTGGCATGTGTATGCGACCTGTAATTGGCTCAAAGTTGAATATGGAGAAAGTGTATGGGTAATGGTAGCCGTCCCAACCCGCCACATCAAAGGGGTGATTGGCATATACATAGGGGAACATCATTCCTCTTTTTTTGATGAAGATGTCAAAATCGCCCTGCTCATCATAGGTTTGTAGGTCACGAGGTCTTTTAATATCTCGCTCACAAAATTGCGAATGCTCCAGCAGTTGCCCAAAGTCATTGCGGTATCTGCGGGGAGTAAAGATGGGGTCAAACGACTCTACGTACAACAACTTATTGTCAGTAGTATCAAATTCAATTTTATACACCGTTCCTCTAGGTATCACAATATAGTCGCCATACACAAATGGCAATATACCATACATGGTATGCACCTTACCGCTGCCTTTGTGTACAAATAGCAGTTCATCGGCATCAGCATTTTTGTAGAAATACGGGGTAGACTGCATGGGTGCCGCCAAACCTATGTGCATCGCACTATTTACCATCAGTGTTTTGCGGCTGAGCAGGAAGTCCTCTTCTGGCTTTAAGTCATAACCACTGAAACTCATGGCATTCAGTCCGTTTTCCATGGCAATTTTAGGAGCCACATTGTATGGCTGCCCTTTCTGCCGCACCTGAGTGGGTGGGTACAAGTGATATACCAGCGACGACAACCCGCCAAACCCTTGTGTACCTACTAGTTCTTCTTGATACAGTGCACCACTTGGCTGGCGACTAACTACGTGTCGTTTGTCTGGCATTATTCCTAAACTATGATAAAATGGCATGTGTTGGTTTTTTCTCCAACAAACGTATTAACTACTA
>JBIKKS010000415.1:0-2681 GCA_044360235.1 Flavipsychrobacter sp.
TGCCATCGCATATTAAACTCGCATATTTGCCAGGTGCAGGAATGGTGAAATTAAGATTGACTGGTAAAGGGCCTGATGAGGTTTTGCTCAACGAAACTATAATCGGTTACAAGGACCAAATAGCTACTATACTCAGCGATATAGTGATAGCTATGTCTGATGTGCCGCTGGAACAGGTGCTACATGAACAATTTATGCTGAAAGGTAAATCATTGGGATTGGCTGAAAGCTGTACTGGTGGGTATATAGCTCATCACATTACGCAGGTGCTGGGTTCATCAGCTTACTTTAAAGGGGGTATAGTATGCTATCAAACGTCTGTAAAGGAAAATGTGCTAGGTGTAAGCCACGAAACAATATTGCAGAATGGAGAGGTAAGCGAGGCTACGGCGATAGAATTGGCCAAGGGAGCTATGAAAGTACTGAATGTAGACTGTGCGTTGGCAGTAACGGGATTACTGGGACCAGCATCTGCCGAAGATAAAGAACCTGTAGGTACAGTGTGGATGGCAGTGGCTAGTAAGAATAACGTGGTTTCAAGAAAATTTTTATTTCACTACGATAGAATCCGGAATAAAGAAATGGCCGTGTCTATGGGTATGTTGATGATATATAAATATATAAGTCAACAAAACTAAACTTACACAAAGCAAAACACCCTGCTGTTAATGGAGGCAGGGTGTTTTGGTGTAGTAACTTATCCGTTTATTTTTTCTTCTAGTTCCATCATAGACTCGAATATCTTATCATATTCAGTGTTTTTTTCCTTTAGTCTGGCAGATTGTTTACGATATTCTTCGTCTACTTTCTGAAATTCTTGCCTGTTTGAATAGAATGCAGGGTCAGCCAGTTTGGCTTCGAGTGCAGCAACTTCGGTTTTCAGTTTGTTGATTTCTTCCTCGTTTTTCTGAAGTAGTTTTTGTTGTTTTTGATAGTCTTTTTTCAGGTTGTTTAGCTGTTCGTTGTTTATATTTACTTTAGGTGCAGGCTTTTCTTCTTTTTTAGCTGCAACTGGAGCTGGTTTGTTTGGGGAGGGGAGTTCGCGTTTCAGCTTATCCTTGTGCCACACATCCCACTCGTCATAAGTGCCATTGAATTCTTTGATTTCACCGTTTTCAATGTTCCATATTTTATTGGCAGTTTTGCTTATAAAATACCTATCGTGCGATACAATGATTAGGGTGCCTTTGTATTTGTTGAGGGCTTCTATCAGCATTTCCACACTCTGCATATCGAGGTGATTGGTAGGCTCATCCAGAAGCAGGAAGTTACCCTTGGCTGCTATAACCTTTGACAGGGCTACACGGGCTTTTTCGCCACCAGATAGCACTTTAATGCGTTTGAACACGTCATCGCCACTAAACAGGAAACATCCTAAAAGCTGGCGCAATTCTAGTTCTGTTTTGCCACTGCCACATCTTTTCAATTCTTCCAGCACTTCCAGCTCCACATTGAGTGCTTCTAGCTGGTGCTGTGCATAAAAACTTTCTTCTACGTTATGCCCCCATTTACGTTCTCCATCTATGGGTTCTTGTCCGGTGATAATTCTAAGTAGTGTAGATTTACCCTTACCATTGGCACCAATAAGAGCTATTTTGTCGCCTCTGTTTATTTCAGCAATGGCGTTATCAAGAATCGTGAGACTGCCGTAACTTTTAGAAACACCGTTGAGCGTACATATTATTTTTCCGGGCTGTGTAGCTACATCAAAATTGATATTCATGACCGGTACTGAGCCATCTGGCGCTTCTATTACATCCAGTTTGTCTAGTCTTTTTATGGCGCTTTGTGCAGCCGCTGCTTTAGTAGCTTTTGCTCTGAAACGCTCGATAAAACGTTCCTGCTGCTTTATGTATTCTTGTTGGTTTTCAAAAGCACGCTGCTGCAGGTCCATACGTTCCAATTTTTCTTTTTGGAAGAATGTATAGTTGCCTGAGTATTGGTGCAAATCGCGTTGCCATACCTCTACTATTTTGGTCACCATGCGGTCTAGGAAGTATCTATCGTGCGACACTATAACCACACTGCCTGGATAGCTGATGAGGTATCGCTCCAGCCACTCAATAGATGGAAGGTCAAGGTGGTTGGTAGGTTCATCGAGCAGCAGTAACTCTGGTTGTTGCAGCATCATTTTAGCTAGTAGCACTCGCATTCTCCATCCACCACTAAATTGGTCGTATGGGCGTTGCAGATCGGCTGTAGAGAAACCCAAACCTTCCAGTACCTCTGCGCTGCGATGTTCCATCTCGTATCCGCCAGCCACCTCAAAATCGTGTAGTGCATGGCTGTAATCGTCGAGCAGGTCGGCATCATCTGGTTTGCTTTCCAGTTCTTTGATGATACGTTCCATCAGTTTTTCTACTTCATGAGCCTTTTCAAAGGCTTGCATGCCTACTTTAAGTATAGACTCATTGGTAGAGAAACTTAACAGGTCTTGGTTGAAAAAGCCTAGAGATACATCTTTGGGCTTATTGATTACTCCACTTTCTACTTTATAGGCACCAGTCATAAGCCTAAGCAAGGTAGATTTACCAGCACCATTGCTGCCTACCAGGCCTATACGCTCGCCTGTACCTATTTGCCAACTAGCATCTTTTAGAATTTCTCTAGCTCCGAATGAAAATGTAATATTTTGTAATGAGATCAGCATAAGGCTGCAAAATTACAAGCGTAATTCCGAT